>SPCN01000012.1 GCA_004525465.1 Chrysiogenales bacterium
CACGCGGGCGCGGGCTGCAGGGAACGGCCGCCGGCTTCCCCCGGGACCGTTTTTGGAGTATAATCAAACTTAAACCTGAAGACGTCTTTATCGCCGGCGCGGACCGCCGGAACTTCCCGGAGCGATCAGATTGGACAATAGCAAGGAACTGGGGCAGGCCCCGGTCGGAAAACTACTCTGGAAATACTTTGTCCCCGCCATCATCGGCGTGCTGGCCAATACTCTCTACAACCTAGTGGACCGGGTCTACATCGGCCGAGGGGTAGGGGCGCTGGCCCTCTCCGGCCTGACCGTGACCTTCCCCATCATGATCATCGCCATGGCCTTCGGCATGCTGGTGGGCATGGGCTCGGCCGCGCTGGTATCCATCCGCCTGGGGGAGCGCAACCGTGACGAAGCCGAGAAGATCCTGGGCCACGCCTTCGTCCTGCTGCTGGGTACCTCCCTGGCCATCACCGTCCTGGGACTGCTGCTGCGCGAAGGCGCCCTGGCGCTGTTCGGCGCCGGGCCGGAAACGCTGGGCTTTGCCCGGAAATACATCACCATCATCCTGCTGGGCAACGTCTTCCAGGGCATCGGCTTCGGCCTCAACAACCTGATCCGCGCCCAGGGCCACGCCCGGACGGCCATGACCACCATGGTCCTCGGCGCCCTGCTGAACATCTTGCTGGATCCGATCTTCATCTTTGTCCTCAAGATGGGGGTGGCCGGCGCCGCCCTGGCCACGGTGATCTCCATGGCCGCCACCAGCCTCTGGGTGCTGGCCCATTTCACCGGTGAGCGAAGCCCGCTGCGGCTGCGGCGGCGGAACTTCCGGCTGGAGGGCCGCATCGTGCGCGGCATCCTTGCCATCGGCATGGCGCCATTTGCCATGCAGCTGGCCGGCAGCGTCATCCACGCCCTTTTCAACATCCAGCTGATCCGCTACGGCGGCGACCTGGCCGTCGGCGCCATGGGCATCATCAGCGGCGCGGCCATGATGGTGGTCTTCTGCGTCATCGCCATCAACATGGCAGCCCAGCCGATCATCGGCTTCAACTACGGGGCCCGGCAGTTCCAGCGGGTCAAGCGCACCCTGAAGATCGCGCTCGTCGCCGCCACCGCCATTACCACGGCCGGTTTCCTGGGCATCCAGGCGTTCCCCGCGGCCATCATCGGGCTCTTCAACCGCAGCGATCCCCGGCTGCTCGACATCGGGGTGCGGGGCATGCGCATCCTGTTGGCCGCTTTCCCCGTGGTGGGCTTTCAGGTGGTCAGCTCCAATTTTTTCCAGGCCATCGGCAAGGCCAAGATTGCCATGTTCCTCAACCTGCTGCGCCAGGTGATCCTGCTCATCCCCCTGCTGCTGCTGCTGCCGCTGGTGCTGAAGATCGACGGCGTGTGGCTGGCCGGGCCAGTGGCGGACGTCACCGCGGCGGCCATCACCGCCCTGGCGATCAGGCGGGAAGTGGAGCGGCTGAACGGCCGCGAGAGCCGGCGCGCCGAGATCCCCGAGCCGGATGGACTGGGCCCCGACAGCCGGCACTGGTAGCGAAGATCAGGCGCACTCCCCCGCTGCCCGGCCCCGGGAAAGTCTGTATTATTCGGTCTGTTCTTCTTCGACCGCGGGTATTGTCGTTTCGGCAGGCAGGCCTTTTTCCTTTTTCCAGCGCGCCGCGCAGGTTTTGCAGAGTTCGCTGATGTTCTTCAGCTCCCTGGCCTGGGCCACGGTGCCCTCGAATATCTCATCGGTCTTTTTGGTATTGATGTGCTGGCAGTCGGATAACACGTGATACTTCGTTCCTGACTTCGTCCAGAAGACATGGTTTTGGCCGGTCAGTTGTTCGACCTGCGCCGTCTGTGCCGCGTACTCTTCCTGGGACGGCGGGTTGAAATCGATGCCCGTGAAGCCCGCGATCAGCAGGGCGATCACGGCGATGGCTCCGACCAGCCCCTTCTGCTTGCCCTTCAGATCCTTGTTGGTGAAGATCAGGATGACCAGGGGCAGGAAGGCGATGACGGCGATGATCGCGCCCAGCTGGTTCTGGATGAAAAACCGGAATTTGTCCTTTTCCGAGGCGGGATCGAAGCGGTTGGCCTTCTTCCAGAGCAGGTTGCCGATGACGGCAAAGATCAGGTCGGCCACGATCAGGACGATGAGCCACGTGGTGTTGATCGGCACTTTTTTGAGCATGAGGATCGCGCCGACCTCCAGGCCGATGGCCACGATCCAGGAAAGGATCGAAAATAGGCGGAACTTTTTTGCCTTGGCCTTGCTTTCCGGAGCCGCGACGAAGGGCTTCGCTTCCTGGGCCGCGGACGGCGTCTCGCCGCCTTCTACATGGGTCAATTTTTTCTTCGTACCTTTGTCTGGCATTTCCGTACCTCCTATTCTATGATGTTTCATATTATATATTGTCTGCCCGATTTTGGATATAGGGAATTGCTTAAAAAAACACGACGGCGTATCATGCCCCTTGCTATTCAATCTACTTCTACAAAAAAATGAAATACGGGCCGGTTGACCATGCCCGATCGTTCGTTTACAATTAAAGTTATGAAAAATATGCGCTTTTTGGGAAAAGTTGAGCGCAAGGAGAAAAAAACATGGGCATGCTGATCGGCGGTTTCCTGTTTCTGTTCGGTTTGGTCTTTTTTCTGGTCGGCGGCGGGGTCGCGCTTGTCAACGACCTGCTTTCAGGGAACCTGCAAGTGGGGCTGGCGAATTTGAACATGATCGTCTTCGGGGGCCTGGGCCTGATATTCATGATCGTCGGTGCGATCCTGTTCATCCGCAGCCGGGCCCAGGGGAAAAAAAACAAGGCCCTGGCCGAAAAGATATTCTCCATGGGCGTGCCGGCCGAAGCGACCATCACCTTCATCGACAAGAATTACAGCATGCTGGTCAACAACAAGCCGATCTATTCCATCGTCGAGTTCAAGTTCCGCGACAGCAGCGGCAGCGAAAGGGTGGGGCGCAAGAACAACGTGAGCTCCGACCTGGCCATTCGCCTGAAATTCGAAGTGGGGGCCAAGGTCCAGATCAAGTACATGAACGAGAATCCCGACCAGAACATCCTGATCATGAAGGATCCTGCGGCCCCCGCTTGAATGCGATTGTGCAATAGAAGGGCCATTCTGACTAAACGCGTGCCCCGCTAAGGATTTCATCACCTCATGGACCCCACAACACGGCCGATGAGGCAGCAGCAAGCGCGGCGGCCATCCATCCATATCAAGGGCGGCAGATCCGGCCAAACGCTGATCGACCGTCACTTCAGCGAGGCGTTCTGCATCGGCCGGGACGAGAGCTGTGAGGTGCGGGTCGAGCAGGAGGACGTCGTGAGCCGCCGGCATGCAGAGGTCTTCTTTGATCAAGAGGCCTGGTGGGTGCGCGACCTCGGCAGCACCAACGGCACATATCTCGACAACAAGCGCATCAAGCTGGCTCAACTGATCGGGACCCATGCATTGCGGCTGGGACAGGTGGGGCCGCAGTTCCAGATCACGGTAGAAAGAAGCGCCGGGGCCGTGGATGCCTCGGGCGAACTGAACGAATACATCCGCTATTACCTGGAGACGGGTAACGAGCGCAGCCAGTCCGGCAAGCATACGATGATGATCCGTCGCGCCTATGGGATGGTGCGCCGGCAACAGAAGCGCCTCTACGGCGGGCTCATTGCAGCGGCCGTCGCCGTGGCCCTGACGATGATGAGTCTGGCCATCCGGCACGAGATCCATTTGGAAAAAATGCGCGACGCCGCCCAACAGATCTTCTACACCATGAAGGAACAGGACGTGCGCATGGCACGGTTGCGCATCCTCATTGAAGAGCAGGGCGGAGCCAAGCTGGAGGAGCAGCTTGTCCGGCTGGAGGAAGGCAGGCTGGAACAGGCCAGTCGCTACAATGACTTTCTCGACGACCTCGGCATTTACCATCGGCTCAGCAAGGAAGAGCGGGCGATCTTCCGGGTCACGCGCATCTTCAACGAAAGCGAGATCCAGTTGCCGCCGGGTTTCGTCGCCGCGGTGATGCGGCAGATCAAGACGTACTGGTATCCCTCGCGCCACAGCCTTAAACGGATCTTTCAGGAGGCCGCAGCCAAAGGCTACACGCCTTTCATTGTGCGGACGATGCAGAAGCACGGCCTGCCGCCGCAGTTCTTTTACCTGGCGCTGCAGGAGAGCCGGTTCGACCCGCTCGCCGTCGGGCCGCGCACGCGCTATGGCCGCGCCAAGGGAATGTGGCAGTTCATTCCGTCCACGGCCCGGCGCTACGGCCTGGATCCCGGTGTCCGCCAGGCCACGTCGCGGGTCGACCCTTCTGATGAACGGCAGAACTTCGAGAAAGCGACGAAGGCGGCGGCCCGCTATCTCCGCGACATATACAGCGATCTGGCCCAGGCGTCGGGGCTGCTGGTCATGGCTTCGTACAACTGGGGCGAACACCGCATCATTTCCAGGTTGCGCGAGCTGCCGGGCCTGGAAGACATCTCCGAGGATGAGCTGGCGCAGAACCCCGCCGCCCGCAACTACTGGCGCTTCTACACCAAGTTCGCCGGCCGCATTCCAAAGCAGACCAAGGATTACGTGCTGAAAATCTTCTCCGTAGCCGTCATCGGTGAGAACCCGCGCCTCTTCGGCTTTGACTTCGACAATCCGATCCGCCCATATACGCAAGCGCCGAACGCCCTGCCGGAATGAGCGATGGTGGAAATCGATTTCCTTTCCGCAGCCCGATAAGTGAACCAGGCATGGAGGCCATTGTCGTCTGCATGCCGCCGCAATCGAACATCAGACTGAACGGCCATTGACATTTCCGGCGACTATGCTCAAAATGCCGGCATGGGAAAAATTGATTTCGAGCAGTTGCACCGACACCTTCTATCGCTCTTTTATAGTAAAACAAGGGGATAACAAATGGCGCAATTAGAACCGAAAATCACCGAAGTCGTCAATCAGGAACTGGCCTGCAGGAAATGCGGCGCTACCGTCAACTTCGCCCCCGGCACCTCCTCGCTAAAATGCCAGTATTGCGGGGCGGAAAATTCCATTGAAAAGGCCGGGGAAACAGTAGAAGAGATCGATCTTGAAAAATTCATATCTCAGCCAGCCGAAAAATCGGAACAACTCATCATCCGCACCGTCAAGTGTCCGGGCTGTGGAGCCCGGACAACCCTTGCCGACAAAGTGACGGCCGCGGCCTGTCCTTATTGCGACACCCGCCTGGTTGTAGCCAACGGCGGCGCTCAATCCATTATCAAGCCAAAGTCTCTTGTACCCTTCGTGATCGACAAACAAAAAAGCAGCCAGTTTTTTCACAAATGGATCAAAAAGTTCTGGTTTGCCCCGGGTGATTTCATGTCGCGCGCGGCCTGTGAATCCATGGATGGCATGTATGTGCCTTACTGGACCTATGATGCCCGAACCTTCAACCAATACACGGGATTGCAGGGCACCTATCATTATGTCGCCGAGCACTACGCCAAACAGGAAAACGGCCGCACGGTCAGCAAGACCCGCCAGGTACGAAAAGTGCTCTGGTCCCCATGCGCCGGCAATGTTGAGGTGCTGTTTGATGATGTGCTGGTCCCGGCTAGCCGGTCTTTGCCTGAAAAAATTATAAAACGCCTCAATCCCTGGAATCTTAGCCAGCTCACTGCCTATGATGATCGTTATTTAAGCGGATTTCGTTGCGAGGCGTACGGGGTTGATGTAAAGTCCGGATTGGATCAGGCCAAGGTGGTGATGAAGCGTGAGATCGATAATCGTGTCCAGCGGGATATCGCTGGGGATGAACAGCGCATTCTGAGCCTGAATTCCCGGTACCAAGGCGTTACCTTCAAGCACATTCTTTTGCCGGTTTGGATCAGTTCCTACCGCTACAATCAGAAGGTCTACCGCTTCCTGGTCAATGGGCAGACAGGAGAGGTGCAAGGTGAACGTCCGTACAGTGCTTTTAAGATAATCGCCGCTGTCCTGGCAGTCTTGCTTGCTGTCGCAGTACTCATTTTCATAATATAGCCCAAAGCCATTAATAAAAGCCATCATTGTTTCTCGAATCATTGCTTGAATTTATTTTTTTTATCAATAGAATGTCTTCATGTCAAAAATGGAGGGAAAATGAAATTTGTAAGTAATCCGGTACAATTATTTGTAAGAAATTTTTTCAGATGGGGCATTGCCATACCATTGTGGTATTTAATGGTCTGGCCGATATTCAGGGGATCAGTGAGTGAGTTTGACCCGACTCGTTATATTCCGCCGGAACCGGGACAGATCGCACTCGGGGTAATTCTTACTGTTTTAATACTCTGGTTTGCCAATACAATTGCCAAGATGTTCAATATAATTCCGCAGTGGGAGCGCCTTGTACTTCTGCGTCTGGGAAGATCTGTCGGTGTAAGGGGGCCCGGGTTTTTCCTGATCCCGCCCTTTATCTATTCGATCGCCAGTATAGTCGATGTCAGGATATCGACGTATGAAGTAAAAGCAACACGGACCCTTACTAAAGACAACATACCCATTGATGTGATCGCTGCCGTGGAATTGGAAATAGAGAATCCCGAGAAGGCGGTCATTGGGGTCAAGGATTATTGGAAGACCACCGAGTGGGCTTCCATGGAGGCACTGAAAAGCTCAATAGGCAAAAATGACCTGAGACCTTTACTTAGTGATACTGAAAATATTGCCATCAGTGTTAAAGCCGAGATAGACGAAGCGGCAAAGGATTTTGGAGTAAATGTGAGAGCGGTCAGAATAACCGATATCAGTGCCCCGCCGTCACTTATCGAAGAACTGGCAGTGATTGCCAGGGCGGAAAGGAGTGCCAAGGCAAAACTGATCGAGGCAGAAGCAGAAAAAGCCGTAGCCCAGAATCTGGCCGAGGCAGCCCAGACCCTTGCCACACAACCGGGAACAATGGAATTAAGGCAGATCCAGGCATTGCTGGAAATTTCAAAAGAGGAGAGCTCAACAATTATTATTTACCCGATGGACAGCTTTGCCGGAGGGAGGATCGCGGCTGCCGCAGCAGGTACTCAGTCAACTTCACAAGGAAATACGGGACCGGTAACAGTTTCGGGTTGATCTTTGAAATAAAACTTAATTAGAAGAAAGGAAAGAAAAGAAAATGAGAATTGAATTATTGCAGTGGGCATATTTGTTGAATTTTACCCTATTGATGATGCACGAAACTGATAATTATCCTCAAAATGCAATATATAGCATCATCGTGAGGACTTAAAATCTATCACAACTGCAGCTCTGGCAGTTGTGTTGCCCATTATCAGCGCAGCTTTCCCTCATTTTCTTTTTGCGCAACTGGGTGAACAGGAGCGCTCCGCCAAAGAGGACAAAGAACAGCAAGGAAACGACTGCCAATTTTATTATTAGCAATTCTTCACTCCTTGATATAGGCCTTCATGGCCGTGCTGCGCCGCTCGACAAAGCCCTCTGGCTCTCGAACGATGAACAAGACAGGCAATTTTTGTTTCTCAGCCAGGGCCATGCCTTTATCGGGTCCCAAAACGTTCAGGGCGGTGGCCCAGGCGTCGGCCTCAAGGCAGCTGGGATGAAGCACGGTGACCGAGGCCAGATTGTGCCCGAGCGGACGCCCCAGATGCGGATCGATGGTATGCGAGTAGCGCCTGCCATCTATTTCGTAGTAGTTTTGATAGTCTCCAGAGGTGGCCATGGCCATATCAGCAATATCGATGATGCGTGAAACCTGTTGTGAACCGTCGGGAACGGCCACACCGAGGTGCCAGAACTGCCCATCTGGACGTTTGCCCGCAGCCCGCACCTCTCCACCTACCTCAATCATGTAGGCAGAGATGCCTAGCCCAGCCAGAGCCTCGGCCACCAGGTCGACACCGTAGCCTTTGGCCACAGCGGCAAGATCGCAATAAACCCCGGCTTTTTCCTTGCAAACGGCCGGGGGTTCGTCCTGGAGTTTCAGGCGCTGCAATCCGGTCAGTTCCATGGCTGCAGCCAAAGCCTCAGGCGCTGGCAGGGTGCCACGACGATTATCCGGACCAAAGCCCCATAAATTGACCAGGCGGCCAACGGTAATATCGAGGGCGCCGCCGCTTAACCGGCCGATCTCCATAGCCACCTTGAAAACATGATGGGTCTCAGGGGCGATGGCGAACCAGACCTGGCCTGCGGCACGGTTGAAGCGTGAAAGTTCCGAGTCTGGGTCGTAGATGGACATGAGCTTGTTGACCCGCTTCAAGGTCTCGTCGATACGTCCCTTGATCTTTTCCCGAGCAAGTGGCTGCCGCAGAACTGCCTTGACCGTATAGCTGGTACCCATGGTGGGACCATGAAATTCAGCCAAAGCATAACTGGACGGAACTGTCTTGGTGCAAGCCGAGACCAGCAGCAGAATAAAACCCAAAGATAAAACCATATTAAGTGTATTTCTTTTCATCCGTTCAGCCAAAATCATCGAAAAGAATATTCTCACGCTCCACGCCCAGATCGTCGAGCAAGTGCAAGACCGCGGCCAACATCAATGCGGGTCCGCAGATGTAATATTCGCAATCTTCAGGGGCGGGGTGATCCTTGAGGTACTGATCGAAGAGCACCTGGTGAATAAAACCCGTATGGCCCGTCCAGTTGTCTTCGGCTTGCGGATCGGACAAAGCAAGATGCCAGCTGAAATTGGGGAAATTAGCCGACAGCTGAGCGAAATCCTCTTGATAAAAGAGTTCGCGCAAGCTGCGTGCTCCGTACCAATAGCTCATCTTGCGCGTGCTTTCCAGGCGCTTGAGTTGGTCGAAAATGTGCGAACGCATCGGAGCCATGCCCGCGCCGCCACCGATGAAGACCATCTCATTTTGGGTGTCTTTGGCGAAGAATTCACCATAGGGGCCCGTAATGAAAACCTTGTCGCCTGGCTTAAGGTTAAAGAGGTAGGATGACATTTGGCCGGGAGGGGCAGCGGGCTTTTGCGGCGGCGGCGAAGCAATGCGCACGTTGAGCATGATGATGCCCTTCTCGTCGGGATAGTTGGCCATTGAATAGGCCCTGGTCACCGTTTCGTCGACCTGCGAACGATAGCGCCACATATTGAAGCGATCCCACTCGTCGCGGTAATCAGCTTCCACATCAAATTCCCTATATTCAAGGACATGGGTCGGAGCCTCTATTTGTATGAAACCACCGGCCCGGAAATGAACATCTTCACCGGCCGGAAGCTCAAGCAGCAGCTCCTTGATGAAAGTGGCCACATTATGGTTGGAGCGCACCGTGCACTCCCAACGTTTGACAGCGAAGACTTCCGGATCGATCTCGATGCGCATATTCTGTTTGACCGGCACCTGGCAGGCAAGACGCATACCGCTGCGAATTTCACGCCGTTTGAGCAGTGATTTTTCGGTGGGGAGCACGTCGCCTCCCCCTTCATGAACGATGACCTTGCACAGGCCGCAGGTGCCGCCACCCCCGCAGGCCGATGAGACGAAAATCTTTTGCTCAGCCAGGGTGTTCAGCAATTTGGCGCCGGCATTCACCTTGAGGGTATGATCGGGGCTGTCGTTGATGACCACGGTAACTTCACCGCTTTCAACAAGCTTCGACTTGGCATAGAGGATGACCGTCACCAGGGAGAGCACAATCCCGGTGAACATGACAACACCGGAAAGAATCAGAGCCGTTCCACTCATCTTTACCTCTACAATTGAATTCCGGAAAAGAGCATAAAGGCCAGGGCCATCAGGCCAGCGGTGATGAAGGTGATGCCCAAGCCCCGCAGTCCAGCCGGGACATTGCTGTATTTCATCTTTTCACGGATGCCGGCCAGGGCAATGATGGCCAGCGCCCAACCTATGCCTGAACCAAAGCCGTATACCACGCTTTCGCCAAAAGTGTAGTTGCGCTCAACCATCAAGAGTGAACCTCCCAGGATGGCACAATTGACGGTGATCAAGGGTAGAAAGATGCCCAAGGCGTTATAGAGCGCCGGGAAATATTTGTCCAAGGTCATCTCCAAAATCTGCACAATGGCGGCAATAACTCCGATATAGGTGATGAGCCCTAAAAATGTCAAATCAAGTTCGCCAAAGCCCAGCCATTCCAGGGCACCGGCTTTCAACACATGGTTGTAAATGAGGTTGTTGACCGGCACGGTGATGGCCTGCACGGCAACCACGGCCACACCCAAGCCAAGGGAGGTCTCGACCCGTTTGGACACGGCCAGAAAGGTGCACATGCCCAAGAAAAAAGCCAACGCCATGTTTTCGATGAAAATCGATTTGATAAAGAGGCTGAGATAATGTTCCAGCATGTTATTCCTCTTCCACTTGTTCTTTTTTAGCGGTGCGGAAAGCCCAAATCATCAGGCCGATCAGAAAAAAGGCACTGGCCGGAACCAAAAACAGCCCATTGGGCTGATACCAGCCGCCATCGTTCTTGGCCGCCAGGATGGTCATGCCGAAAAGTTTTCCCGATCCGATCAATTCGCGCACAAACGCGACACTTATAAGGATGAAGCTGTAGCCCAAACCATTCCCGAAACCGTCAAGAAAACTCTGCCAGGGCGGGTTCTTCAGGGCATAGGCCTCGGCGCGTCCCATGATGATGCAGTTTGTTATGATCAGACCGACATACACCGACAACTGCTTACTGATCTCGAAAAAGTAAGCCCGGATCAACTGGTCGGCGACAATGACCAGCGAAGCGATAATGGTCATCTCGACGATGATACGGATACTGGCCGGGATATAATCGCGAATAGCGCTGATAGCTAGGTTAGAGAACGCCACCACCAGTGTCACGGACAGGGACATAACAATCGCCGTTTCAAGTTTAGAGGTGACCGCCAACGCCGAACAGATGCCCAGCACCTGCAAGGTGATGGGATTGTTGTTGAAGATCGGATCGAGCAACACTTTCCTCAGTTTACTGCTCATTGAACTCTCCCTGGCGCAGGCGTGCAAAGAACGGAGCATAGCCCTTTTCACCGAGCCAGTAGCGCAGCAGATTATCCACGCCGCGGGTGGTCAAAGTGGCGCCCGAAAGGCCGTCCACCATGTATAATTTCTGCTCCGGCTTGCTGGCGTCCACCTTGCCCTTGATAACCTTCAGGCGATAGTCATTGCTTTCGTCGTACAGTAGTTTGCCGGGCCAAAGCGCCTTCCAGCGTGGATTGTCCACTTCACCACCGAGACCCGGAGTTTCACCATGTTCGTAAAAGGAGAAACCACTCACCGTTTTCAGATCTATATCCAGGGCTATGAAACCATACATGGTTGACCAAAGTCCCTTGCCAAAGACCGGCAGGACCACGCCACGAACCTGTCCAGCGTCTACAATAAGGTAGACGTTGATCCATTTGGGACGGCGCTTAATCCCAGCCAGATCATCAGTGGCGGCGATTGATTCGCTGCTGGGCGTTTTCTGAGCTGCTTCCTTTATGTCATACCGTTCCGGGGACAATCCGGCGGCAACAACTTCTGCCTCGGCTTTTTGTCCACTGGAGAGTTTGATCATAATGCGGCGGATGGTTTCGTTATAGCGACCGATCACTTCACTGTCCTGCGTATAAAGGCCGGCGGCAATGAGAATGTTCTTCAATTGTTCGATGCGGCGATTTTCATCCTGCTGCGGGCGCAGAACCACCACCGCCGTCGATACCAGAATGGAACAGACCACACAGAGGGCCAGGGCGACCAGCACCGTCCGTTTAATACTATCTTTCTTCATATCTTGACCGCCTCTGCTTGATATGGCGCATCACCACAAGCTTGTCGATGATGGGCGCGAACACATTACCAAAAAGAATGGCCAACATCATGCCTTCGGGGAAGGCTGGATTGAGAACACGGATCATGACCACCATCGCCCCGATGAGCAAGCCATAGAGCCACTTGCCGGTATTGCTGATGGCGGCGCTGACCGGATCGGTGGCCATGAAGACCGCTCCGAAGGCAAAGCCGCCCAGCACCAGATGCCACCAGGGCGGCATGGCGAACATGGGATTGCTGGTACTGCCGACGAGATTGAGCAGCAGTGACAGGCCGGTCATCCCGGTCAGAATGGCGATCATGATGCGCCAACAGCCAATACCGGTGACAATCAACACCAAAGCTCCGAGCAGGCAGGCAAAGGTCGAAGTCTCACCCATAGAACCGGGGATGAAACCCCAAAACGCATCCCACCATGAGGTTCCCAGTTGCGGAAAAGCTTCAGCGGCCCTGGCCAGGGGAGTTGCCGAGCTGACCCCATCGAGGCCGATCCACACGGCATCACCGGAGATCTGCAAAGGATAGGCAAAAAAGAGAAAGACCCGGGCGGTCAGGGCGGGATTGAGTATATTCATGCCCACACCACCGAAAACTTCCTTGCCAATGACCACACCGAAGGAAACACCGATAGCCACCTGCCACAAGGGGATAGTGGGCGGCAGGATCAAAGGGAAGAGCAGGCCGGTGACCAGGAAACCTTCGTTTACCTCATGTTTTCTGACCACGGCAAACAAAACTTCCCAGGCTCCGCCAACTGCCATACACACGATATAAACCGGTATAAAATAGATGGCACCAACCAGCACCGCTCCCCAGATGGTCGCCGGGGTGATGCCCAGCTGCGCCGCCAGCTTCATCTGCCAGGGCAGTGACACACCTTCGGCAGCTGCGGCCAGCACGCGGTTCACCTGATAACCGATATTGTATAGACCGAATAGAACTGCCGGACCGAGGGCGATGACCACGGTGGTCATCATGCGCTTGAGATCCAGGGCATCGCGCACATGCGGAGAGCCCTTGGTAACACTATTGGTGTTGTAGAGGAATGCGTCGATGGCTTCGTAGAGGGGAAACCATCTTTTGAGCTTGCCATTTTTGGCAAAATGGGGGTCGAGTCGATCAAGCCATTTGCGCAGCATGTTATCCTTCCTTCTCAATGAGGTCCAACATTTCCCGCAATACCGCACCATACTCGATTTTTGAGGGGCAGACGAATGAACAGAGTGCCAGGTCTTCCTCGGCCAGTTCCAGGCAGCCAAGGGCCTCGGCATCATCAATATCCCTGGCCAGCAAGGCCCGCAACAGAAAAGTGGGCATGAGGTCGAGTGGCATCACCTTCTCATAGGAACCCGTGGGAACCATGGCCCGCAGTCCGCCATATCGGCTAGTGGTCATCTCTCTGGGCCTGGCAGGAAACCAGGCACCAAGCACCACCCGTTTTAGGGAAAAAAGCCGTCGCGGAAATGGATTGGCCCAACCGAGAAAAGAACGCTTGAAATTTTCAGTCAGAACCGTAACCTGCTGGTGGTAACGACCCAGAAATCCCTCAGCTCCTGCAGCCGTGCGCCCCGACAGGACCGAACCCGAAATGATCCGCAAAGGACCTGACTTCAATTCATTAACCAGGAGTTCATCCAGATTTGCTCCCAGGCGGGTGAGCAGCAGGCGCGGCGACTTGACGCCAGGGCCGCCCAGGGCAATGACGCGTTCGACCGGCCAATTGCCTTTGACAAACAAATGGCCGATGGACAGCAGATCATGAAGATCAAGGTACCAAACCAAACGAGTTTTGTCCGCGGGATGAAGAAAATGGATATGGGTGCCTACGTTTCCGGCCGGATGCGGTCCACTGAAGGTCGCGTGGTGGAGATTGGGTAAAGGCGGTAGTGTCTGGGTCCATTTAGGGGAACTGCACACATAGATCGGACCAGCAAAGAGGCGGCGTAGAACACTCAGGCCGCTGTTAAAAAACGCCCCCCGTCGGGACAGGATCACTCCACTTTCGGGGGCCAGCGGCTGGCTGTCGTGGGCGTTGACAAAAATCGCCGCAGGAATCTCGTTTGGCGACGGTATCTTGGCAAAGGGACGGCGTCGCAAAGCGGTCCAGGCTCCGGACTTGAGCAAGCGTTCCTTCACTTCTTCTGCGCTCAGAGCAGCGATTTGTGTCTCGCTGCATGTTGCAAAGGAAAACACTTCCTCTTGGGCGTCCAGCTTGATAACCACTGATGACAGCGCCCGGCGCTGGCCGCGATTAATCGATTCGACCACGCCGCCTCCGGGTGAGGGATAAAGAATTTCGGGATGGGTTTTATCAGCCAGCAGCGCTTGTCCCCGTTTGACACGATCGCCTGCGGCCACCAGCAAGCGGACTTTAAGTCCGCAGAAATCGCTGCCCACCAGCGCCGCGTGACTGAGCGGCGCTCCGTCTTGCAGAGTTTCTTGGGGAACACCGCTCAGCGGCAGATTCAGGCCTTTTTTCAGATTGAAATGTGCCATAGCGTCTATAGCCTCCCAGGCTGCAGCATATCGCATGAATACGCCAAAACAGTAGCATAGCCTCCAGATGAAAACAACTAGCAAAAAGGGGTCAGGCAGGTTTAGTGAAATAAAAAAATAAAATTTTATATTGACAAAAAGAATTAATTATATTACTTTATGTAAAGTAAATCATACTAATAGAATGTAATTTAAGACTTTGGAGGTTACGATGACACAAACCAGGAAAAGAGCTGTCTTCA
The DNA here is from genome assembly GCA_004525465.1 of Chrysiogenales bacterium. Lineage (GTDB taxonomy): Bacteria > Acidobacteriota > Aminicenantia > UBA2199 > UBA2199 > UBA2199. The sequence continues at coordinate 14,468 of SPCN01000012.1, forward strand.
CCTTCCTCATCTGGGGAGTGGCAATGGCCGCGTTTTCGGTCATCTTTTTCTACGGAGCTGGGCCGGAACGATACGCCCTGGAAAAATGGCGGCGCCTGGCCGGAGCGGTCATTATCGCTTGCGGATATCTCTTTTATGGCCTGATGCTCTTCCTGACCCGGATCCGCCCCGGGGACCACGCTGTCGGCAGGGACGAAAGGGACGAGGAGATCCGCAACCGCGCCAACGCCTCGGCCTTCATTCTCGTCCTCGTCTACGTCTTTGCATTGTCCATCATCCTCTGGGAGAAATTCCAGGGCAGCGGCTTTGTCCCGGTCGGCTGGATGTGGTTCCTGGCCTATTCCACCAGCTTCGCTGCCTTCATTTCATCCTCGGTGATCGCCCTGATCCTGGAATTCAAGGCGTCCGGCCATGGCCAAGGCTGAGATCCGCAACAAGATCCGCCGCTATCGCTTTGATGCCGGCGAAATGACCCAGGAAGAGCTGGCCAACCGGGCCGGCTGCACCCGCCAGACCATCATCCTCATGGAGCAGAGCCGCTACGTCCCTTCGCTGGCCCTGGCCTTCCGCATTGCCGGGGTGTTCAAGGCCGGGATCGAAGACATCTTCGAGTATGTCGGTGAAGAACATGAGGTGTGACAGTAATAAAGTAAAAAGTGAACCTGAGGCGGTTAGGATTCTGTAGATAGCAATAATTTCTACGTTACAAAGATCTGAAGGAATAGGGGGAATTTTTGACAGCAGGTGAGATTTTCAATGAAAACTCATATTTACTGAATATACAATAGCAAGGAGGATGTTAAAAATGAAAAAAGCATTAGTACTAACGGCTATGGCCGCACTCACCATGAGCGTGGTTTTCGCAGGCACAATCACGGTGACCGCACCCAACGCTGCCGGCATATCCCTGTGTCTGGGTAAAACATACAACATTACCTGGACATCGACAGGCATCAACCAGAAGATTAAAATTCGTTTGATCAAAAGCGGCGGCGCCCTTGTCGGAAATATTCAATCGGGCCTGGCTGCCGGCACCACGTCCTATCTGTGGACCGCCGGCAATCATACCGGCGGAACCGCGGATCCCGGCACCAATTATAAAATCCGCGTCAGCACCATTGACAACCTCGTCATTGATGAGAGCGACAATGCCTTTGAACTGAAAACCTGCTCTGACGACCCTGGCACCAAGCCGATCCTCGTCTTTAATAAAGATTTGCAGGTTCACATCATTGCCATTACGGTAAAAGCCCCGAAAACCGGGGATTACTGGGATGGCGGGGCAACCCAAACGATCAAGTGGGAAACTTTTATGAAAAATGCCCTGAAAGTTGAACTGTACAATTACAACGGCAAGGAATTCGTCAGAATGATCGCACCTTCCCTTACGACGTATCCAACGGACGGCAAGTGGAGCTTTCCCTGGAAAATACCCACTGACATCAATCCCGGCTGGTACCAGGTGCGGGTATCCAGCGCGGGTGATAAATACCAGGGTTTCAGCACGAAATTTTTTATTCGCCAATCAATAAATAAAAAAACTTATACCTTGTCAGCAACGACTACCAACAAATACAAGTACAGGATAAAAAGAAAAAAATCATTTACAATAGGGGCAAAGATTTTTGATGATCCGGGTGCCGGGAAGGTAAGGGTCGGTTATAACGGCTACACCAGTGATCATACCGATTATGCGGTGATTTACCGTAGCCATGCGGCATTCAACACCACTAATTATAAAAACAAAGGTTTTCTTTTAAAGGCCAAATTGTCTTTCAAGCACTTCATGGGCTGCTCAACTCCCATCAAAGTGTACGCCCTGGAACAGGCCTGGAACGGTGACGCCACGGCATTGTTCTCAGTCAGTTGCAGCCATGTGTCCGATCCCGCCAATGTAACCAGTTTTATCCAGGGCTGGCTGGCCTATCCTGAAACCAATCATGGATTTGTCTTTGTCGGTCCAAATGAGTCCATGACTTATGCAGATGGGGAGTGTGTCGGCTTTTATGAAAACATCAAACTTGAATTGGAATTTTTGTCCAGCCAATAACAATAACCAGAATTGGTGGCGGCGGATTTTCATTTAGCCAGGAGGGGGCATTTTTCAAATGACCCCTCTGCCATCTTCGGCTTAATGGATCCGCCCGGGCATCCCGGATAAAGTGAATCAGGTTTCGATATTGGCTGCTCCCAAAAGGAGGTAATATGAAAAAAAAGCGGCGTTTTCCCTCATATCTCAGGTCTTTGGGTTTCATCCTGATCATATTTTCTGTCATTGCCCTGCCATCAGCCAGCGAAAATTCCCGTTTTATAGTCCTGATGGCAGCACTCTTCGGTGTGGTTATGGTGGTGGTGGGAATTAGCCTGGGAATATACTGGAGAGAACGAAAAAAATGATTTAGTACAACTAAACCCTCCAGGGAGATCTTTTTGAAAACATCCGGCAAGTCAAAGAGTGTTTCTATTGGCTTTATCATTCTTGTGCTGAATGATCGAGGTGCATGGTAAATCGAGATGAGCATATTTGTCTACCCTTCGTCCAGCACGGTTTTTCGCTGAAAGAGACAGCTAATTATTTGGATCTCCGCTATGGCAGCATCAGTCGAGCTATCAGAAGAGATAAGAGCAAAAAAAATAATAGTAATGATGAAAGACTTGCCCCCAATTTTCATTGACTATTTATCCGGGTTTTCATACCATGAGCATGATGCGGACATGGAGGGGCTGTTGCCGAATCGCGCCTGACTGATGGAGCGCTTGGAAAGTGAAATCTTGGAGCGGCGCTTCTAAAAAGATTGTTGCTTTTCAGGTGAACGGCAAAAAATGCGCCTTGGTTCCTAGCGTCCTCGAAAAGCAAAAGAAGCGGAGGTTTGCCATGTGGAAAAAAACGTTTCTGCTGGTCCTGGTGGCATTGTTGGCATTTGCCGGCCTTGCGCCCGGACAGACGGTGGGATCCCTGCTCGATCAGGCCAAGGAGCAGTACCTGGCCGCCGCCTATCAAAAAAGCATCGGCCTTCTCTTTGAAGCCCTGTCTCTGATCAGCAAGGAGATGCCCTTGCAGATCAACCATTTGTACCTGTGCGACCGGGTTGATGGCCACCGCGACTACCAGGCCAAGCCCGATTTTACACTGGCCCAGGGAGAGCCCTTTCTGCTCTATTTCGAAGTAGAAGGTTTCAATTCCCTGAAGGACGGAGACAAGTATTGGGTTTCGCTGGCTGAGGATGCCCAGGTCGCCGACAAGGAAGGCAAACTCATCTTTGACGAAAAGGACTGGGTGGTGCTGAAAAATGATTATGG
>SPCN01000460.1 GCA_004525465.1 Chrysiogenales bacterium
AGCGGTGCAAGTGGTTTTTGACCCGGACCAGATCTCCTACGAGGAATTGGCCAAGCTGTTTTTCGAAACCCATAATTTTACGGAAGTAGATCGCCAGGGGCCCGACATCGGCAGCCTACCCTACTGTCACGTCTACCGCAAAATATTTTAGGCGAAAGCTCCAAGCAAAGCCCCGCTCATTGTCTTTTATCTGTCTTGAAGAGCTGAATGATCCAGCGCAGGTTTTCCTTCTTGGGAATGCGCGGTCTTGACATGAAACTGGTCAGCAGCCGCCGCAGCATCGCCAAGCGCAAGACCCTGGCATAATGCCTTTGATAGGGAGCACCCGCCCGGCCTTTGAAACCATAGAGTTTGTCGATTCGAGCGCCGGGAATGACTGCCAATGTCTTTGCAAAAGCCAGCAAGCGTATGTCGATCGCCAGCGAGTGATAGTCAAATTGAACCGCCAATGACCGCTGGTTCCATTTTTTCCACTCAATTTGCCGGTTGTTTTCCCGCAGGCCTTCCCGGGAATAGGAAACCCTTTCCGTATTGGGAAATAGCGCATTTCCCAATCCATAAAAGATATACTTATCTTTGAAGATCTCAAACGACTGGATGCAATGGGCATGATGGCCGATGATCAAGTCTGCTCCCAGATCGATGATCCGGTGTGCCAGCGTCACATCCGTTGGCTTGGGCAGCCCCACGTCCTCCGCCCCCCAGTGAAGCTGAACAATGATCCGCTGCGCCCTGGCTGCCCGCGCCCGTAAAATGTCTTTGGCAATCGCTGTCAAGTTGATGGGAGAAACACCGAAATTTTCAGCGGCCGCGAAAATGGGATGCGTGCTTGGGCATACATACCCCAGCAAGGCAATTCTTTGGCCGCCCAGTTCCAAAACAAGCGGATTGTGGCAATTGTCCGCCAAGCGTCCCGCTCCGAAATAATGAATCCCGTGCTTTTGCAGATTCTCGACTGTTTCCAAAAAGCCTTCCTTGCCGTAATCCATGACATGATTGTTGGCCAGGCAAACCGCCGCGGGATTTTTGCCAAAGGTTTCTTTGAAATAAACCGCTTCTGATTTCAAGTTGATCTTGCCCCAAACCGGCTTTGCGGAACGTGTAAGCGGCGATTCCAGATTAAAAATATATTCTCCTTCCAGCGGCACCTTTGCCAACTGGGGCTTGTCCAAAAACACATCGCCGAAAAAATTAAGTTTACTCATCCTTGTGCGCTTTTGCCTTTCCTTAAGAAATTCCCAACCCAAAAAATAATAAACAAATTAAAAAACACGCCAACCAGGCTGTATAGAACCACAGCCAAAAGCGGGTTTCCGCGCCGGCCGCCGATCACGATGGCCAGGACCCTGAAAATGAGCAGGCAAATATCCTGGATCAAAACAGATTTTTGCTTTCTGCAGATCTGAGCGAATAAAACCGCCGGAACATTGGCAAACATCAGCATCAGCCATAAAATCAGCCAGCGGGCATACTCCCCCGCGATTACCCATTTCGGGCCAAGGACAAAAGCGAATATCCGGGGTCCAAATAAAATAATCGTCAGGGCGGGGACCGCCACCATTGCCAGAAGCTGAAGGGTCGTCCGCTTGAACAAAGCATAGGTATCTCCGCCCTGGTTGTGCAATTCACTTGCTCTCTGAAAAAATACCTGCCGCAGCGAGGTCAAAAAGAAATTCATCGGGATCTGAATGCCCCTGACGCCCAAAACATAAAATCCGGCGACGGCGGGGCCAAAGAACTTCGCCAGCAGCAATAAGGGAATGTTCTGGGAAATCGCGTTTAATAAATTTTGCGTGCTGCTGAAAAGCGGGAAATCACGATATGGCCTGGCAACGTTTTTGATCTTGTCCAAGCAAAACGATCGCCTGAGAATGGGCCAGTCATCGCGCTTGACAAGCCGCCCCAAAGTCAGGGCGGCCAAGAAATCTCCGGCCAGCACACCGCCGATCAGGCCCAAAGGCCCGGCTTTTAAAATACCGGAAAATATTTGCACAGCAGCAATGGACAGTGAACGCACAACCTGGGAAATGGAAGACCGGCCAAATTTCTTCTGCCGCGTCGACCATGAATTGAGCGTCACATATATTCCGAAAAAAAACAGGGAAACCGGAAGCAGGAAAATCA
>SPCN01000237.1 GCA_004525465.1 Chrysiogenales bacterium
AAGGAGCGCATCGCGCACAGTGCCGCCCACGACGTAGACGGCGTCCTTGAAGATGGAGACAAAAAATTTCTTCTGGGGAAATGCGATCTGCAGCCGCTTCAACATGGCTCAATATTAGCGGTTCCGGCCGGGGAAGTCAATGCGTTTACGTATCGCGATCTCGCCGTGATGGTTCCGCAACGCTCATCACTCCGGGACTGACCGACCTCATCTCGCCGCTGATCAAAATGGCCAACTCGCCCCGGCAAGGCCGGGGCTCAAACAGCGGCCATTTTGCCTGCGGCCATCAGCGCTCGATGGGTCGTTGCCCAGTCCCTCCGTTTCGTTCGCTTTTGCTGAACCCATCGCGGCAATGATGGAAAGACTGCTATGTCGATAATGGTCTTTAACACAGTTGGTGATATAATAATACTCATGACGCAAACGGTTTTCAGCCCTGCCTTTTGGGATAAACTCGGCGGCCGCCGGCGCCGCATCGAGATCGCCGTCGTGGACCGCGGCGCCCATGAACTGGCCGTGGCCGCGATTTTTTCCCATGGCGGCGAAAGTGTCATCTGGCTGAACGGTGAAAACGAGCCGCTGGCGGAAAAAAAGGCAAAGATCGGCCAATGGCTGAAACTTTTTGGCCGCGAAAACACAGCCGTCCACATCCATACCCTGCCCTTCGAGGACCCCTATATCAACAACGGCAGCGACGCGGGCCAGATCGCGGCCAAGCAAAGACTGCAGGCCGACCTGGCCGCCGGCAAGAAAATGATCGTGCTGTCAACGCTGGCGGCGCTTTCCATCGGCCTGGAAAAGCCGGGAGCGGCCGGGAGCGGTCTGGAGATCAAAAGCGGCGACCTGTGGGAGCGCAATGAGCTCATCGAAAAGCTGACCGGCCTGGGCTACCAGACGCGCGGCGCCGTGGAGATCGGCGGTGATCTCTCCTGGCGCGGCAACGTGGTCGATGTCTTTCCCGTGGCCGGCGCCGCCCCGGTGCGCCTGGAATTCGAAGGCCGGCGCCTGGTCTCGCTGCGCTCTTTCGACCTGGATTCACAGCGCTCCACCGGTACGATTGCCGACGTCAAAATTACCGAGAACCGTTATTTCCCTGATCAGGCCGCCGCCGGCCCCCGGCCGCGGGCCGACGCTTACTTGACGGCGCTGCTGCCGTCTTGCCGGCTGCTGGCTTCGAATTTCAGTAAAATCGAGAGTGAGTTCCGGAAATTACTGGAAAATTTCCGCCGTATCCGCGCCGCCGTGGCCGCGGGTCAGGCCGCGGCGCCCGAAGTCGACGCCATATTCGCTTTCCCCTACCGTGGTGAGAAGCTGACCGACCTGGTCGATTTTTCCGCCGACCCGGACGCTGCTGCGGAAATCCGCGTCTGGCCCAAAACCATCGTGACTCTGGACAACGCCGACCTGGAAAATTTACGCCAAAAAACGGCCTCGGGATTCCGCCTGCTGGCCTACAGCGCCGACAAACGCCTGCTGGACAACCTGCGCGCCCAATTGCCGGGGCTGGAATGTCATTTTTTCAATATTCCCTGCTCTTTCGAAAATCCGCTCCTGCGCCTGGTTGCCTTAAGCGGGCGCAGTTTTCAATACAGTGACAAGCAGGCCAAGGCACGCGAGATCCCGCCCGAAGAGTGGCTGCAGGATATGGAAGTGGGTGACTGGGTGGTGCACCGCCAGCACGGCATCGGCAAATTTTCCGGCTTCAAGCGCCTGCACTTCGAGGGCATGTCGGCCGAGTTCCTCAAGATCGAGTACGTGAACCGCGAATTCCTCTATGTGCCGCTGCATGAGCTGGAAGTGCTCAAGCGCTACAGCGGCAGCGAGGGCGGCGTGCCCAGCCCCGACCGCCTGGGCGGCAGGACCTGGCGGCTCAAGACCGAGCGCGCCAAAAAAGCCATCGTCCACTACACGCGCGACCTGCTCAACCTCTACGCCATGCGCAAATCGATCCGCAAAATAGCCCTGGCCGCCGTTCCCGAGCTGGAGGACAAACTGCAGCAGGATTTCCGCTTTGTCGAGACCGAGGACCAGAAACAGGCCATCCGCATGGTGCTGGCCGATCTGGAAGCCGATTTTCCCATGGACCGCCTGATCTGCGGCGACGTCAGCTTCGGCAAGACCGAGGTGGCCCTGCGCGCCGCCCTGCGCGCCATGGCCAACGGCAAGCAGGTCGCTTTCCTGTGCCCAACCACCATCCTGGCCCTGCAGCATTTCAAAAATTTTGAACTGCGCCTGGCCGCCTTCCCGCTGCGCCTGGGCATGCTGTCGCGCCTGGTGTCGGCGGCGGAAAAGAAACGCGTCGCCGCCGCCCTGAAGAACGGCAGCGTCGACCTGGTGGTGGGCACCCATGCCCTGCTGGCCAAGGGGGTGGAATTCAAGAACCTGGGGCTGTTCATCGTCGACGAGGAGCAGCGCTTCGGCGTCTTTCAAAAAGAAAAGCTGAAAAAAGGGCGCGAGGACATCGATGTCCTGACCCTTTCGGCCACACCCATCCCGCGCACCCTGTCCATGGCCCTGTCCGGGCTGCAGGACATTTCGCTGATCCAGACGCCGCCCCTGGGCCGCCTGGCCGTCAAGAACTTCGTGGGTTATTTTTCCCGCCAGGTGGTGGTCTCGGCCGTGCTAAACGAGATCGAACGCGAAGGCGCCGTGTTCGTGGTCTTCAACGACATCGAGCGCATCTTCCATTTCCGCGATCAGCTGGCCGCCTGGCTTCCCGATGTGGCCATCGGCGTTGTCCATGCCCAGATGGCCACGGCGACGATCGAAAAGAACATCATGGACTTCATCGCCGGCCGTTTCCGCGTCCTGCTTTCGACCACCATCATCGAGAACGGCATCGACATCCCCAAGGTGAACACCCTGATCGTGATGAACGCCGACCGCCTGGGCCTGACCCAGATGTACCAGCTGCGCGGCCGCATCGGCCGCGGCAGCCGCCAGGCCACCGCCTATTTCCTCATCGACCCGCAGAAAGGCGTGATGAGCGAAAAGGCCAAAAAAAGGCTGGACGCCATCCGTGAATTTTCCGAGCTGGGCTCGGGCTTCAAGCTGGCCGAGTTCGACCTCAGCCTGCGCGGGGCCGGGGCGCTGTTGGGCAACCGCCAGCACGGCCACGTCGAGGCCCTGGGCTACGATTATTTTCTGGAGCTGCTGCAGCAGGCCATCCGCGAATTCAAGGGCGAGGCCGAAGAGGAAAGAGCTCTGGCCCTGCGTGTCCACTTCCCCTACGCCATCAGCGAGGAATACATCGCCAACACCTCGGAGCGCATCCGCGCCTACCGCCGCATCCTGGAAAGCCGCGAGCCGGCCGAGCTGGAGGCCCTGCGCGCCGAGCTGCGCGACCGCTACGGCCACATGCCCGTTGGCATGGAAAAGATCTTCTATGTCGGCGCCGTCAAGCTGTTCGCCCGCCGCTACGGCTGGGAAAAAGCCGAGGTCTTTCCCGACCGCGTGCAGGTGGAACTGGGCCGCGAGATCAAACTTCAGGCTGGGAAGGATGCTTCCATCCCCGGGCTGGAGATGATCGACGCCAGGAATGTCGAGCTGGAATTCCATTCGCTGGACGGATTCATGGTACTGGGCGCCGGCCTGAGCAGGCTTTTCTTGCGTTCCCAAAACAGTGTCAGTGACAGTGGCAGTGAAAGCAAGAAAATTTACTGAAATCCGAACCGTTGGTTAAATTGATGCCGCGATAACCGCTGCTTTTATTTCATTGGTTTTTTGCTGTCACTGTCACTGGCACTGGCACTGACAGGTCGTTAATTGATTATTCTTTAAGGCGCACCCAGACCCCGGTGGACGAGTGGTCGTCGCTGCGGCGGATCTCGAAATCGGGGAGCGACTTGATCAGCGAAGAGAGCTGGCGCTGGCCGAAGCTGCGCGGGTCGAAGCCCGGGTCGAGCTGCAGCAGCGCCTTGCCCATGGGCCCCAGGTTGGCCCAGCCGTTCTCCTGCACCACCATCTCGTAGGCTTCGCGCAGCAGCGGCATGGGGTCGGTGCCGGCGTAGAGGGGCTGCGGTTGTTGC
>SPCN01000077.1 GCA_004525465.1 Chrysiogenales bacterium
CTTGGCGGTTGTTTTTGCGGGTGGTGCTCTCCAGGCCCCTGAACTCGGCTTTTCGCCTCGCGCCACTTGCGCTGCCTTTGGAACAGCGGATGCGGCCGGTAGGGGAATTTCACTTGTTGGGGATCCATGCCGATAATGTTCTGCCAGCGGTTGTTGCCCAGCCCTTCATGGAAGGCCAAAGCCAGGTAGGGCAAATCGTCGGGGTTGAAGCCCATGATGTGAGTGGCCAGGGCGTCGGCCACCACCGCATCCTCGGAAGCGATGGCGAAGCCGTGAAATACCGGGCTGCCCTTGATTGGCCCCTTGCCCTCCATGCCGTACAGGCCGTCGATGAGCACAAGAGAGGGCGGGATCTGCTTCAGCAAGGCTACAAAATTACGGTTGGCCAGATGCAGCAGTTGAAAGTACTTTTCGCTTTGAAAAAAATTGATGCGCTTCATCTCCTGGGCCGAAGCCCCGAACATGAGCACCCGCTGTTCCGGCTTGACGAACCCGATCAGGTTTGGAATGGAGAGTGAAACCGGAAAAATGTTGTGTGTTTTGGGCGGGACCACCGAGATCAGGTAGTCCGCCGGGAAGCGGCAGAAATTCACTTCCTGGAGCCCACTGATGGTTTCGACCTGGAGAATTTGATCGTGGGGCAGCTCATCCAGATCACACAGCTGCGCGCCATGCCGTTCGACTTCCTTGTATTTGAATTTGTAAAAAATATCCCAGGTGGTCTTGGCAGAAAAATAAGCTCCGTCGGAACCTTCGACCACGGTGATCTGAGTGATGCCATATTTTTCCCGCAGGTAATGTATCAGTGATTCCACGGTTTCGTAATGGGTATTGGCGTAGATCTCTTTAGAACCCGAAAGGTTGATCTTGATGGCCACTCGGTCGCTCGGACGAATCGCCAAAAACGGCGCGATGGCGTCCATGATCTTTTTGACGAACTCGTTCTGCTTGGTCTCTTTGATCAGGACAATCTCTTTGCGTTTCATTTTTTCAGCGCAGCCTGAACGGCTCCGCCATTACGGACGCAACCGCAGGACCTATATCACTCAAGGATCACCTGTGCTTGAGACTCGGCAAACTATTCAACTATTTTAAAAGCGATCTCGAATACTCCTTTGGCTTGATCACCCTGGTTTTTATCCTTCAGTTCCACGACCAACGTGTAATCTCCAACTGCCAGGGGGCTGGTTACATCCTTGTCCTTTTTAATGAATTCAATGGGCTGATAAAAATAAGGGTTGCTCAGTTTGAGTTCCTCGAATTTGGCCACTCGTTCCCTGCCGCTGCGGATCTCGATATTGGCCGCTATATCCCATGGCTCGGCGCTTTGGACCGCCACCGCGCCCAAAATGAAAAACGCCAGGGTAGGTTTGTCACTGGTTTTGAAGGAATTGGAGCAGGGATAAAAATCGAGTTGGGCGGGGCCGTTCTCGTACTTGTTCTTGACCACGGTGAATCTTGTTTCCGGCTGCAGCAAGCGCTTCACTTCCGTAAAAAATACCGGCGTGGAAATCTGCAGGTCCTTCCTGGGTTTGGTGATTTCGGTAAGCGTCAGTTCCGGTACATGCAATTTGATGATCTGGGTACCGTCCTTGGTATTGTCGAAACGGTTGATATTCAAAAGTACGTCGTACTCACCCGGTGCCAAAATGGTGCCGAAGGAATAATACAGCGCCGCTTCGCCGTCTACCGGGACCTGGGCGCGGTATTCCTGAACTACCTGGCTGCCCATGAGCACCCGCATGTACAGATTATGGAATACGTCCGGATAAATCAGGGCCGGCGGTTCCCATTTCTTCTTGTCTTCCTCTTTCCTTATTTTTTTATTTATTTCTTCAAGTTTTTTTACTTCCACGGCGACTTTTTCGTCGTGTTGTTTTTTCAGCTGGCTCTTCAATTCCGCCATGTCGCCTTCCAGGTCGGCGCTGAACACCAAGTTCACGTAAACGGCTTTTTCCAAAGCCCAGAAATAGGCGTTTTTGTACTGGATATTGAACACGCCATTGGCCATCCTGGTTTTCTGCAGTCCGTCAAGACTGTTTTGCACGCTTTCCGGAATGGGATTTTTCATTGCCTCCTGAGCGGACAAGGTCAGACCCAGGATAAATATCATTGATAGCCAAGCCGCGCCCAATATGAATTTTCGCATAACGCCTCCTTATATTTTTAAGATTAATTATACCTTAAAAAAAGCTATTTTTCTACTCTGTGGGCTCGAGCTTGGCCCTGGCCTCAACGATCAGACGATCAACACGTGCTCTCTCAGCCAGGGGAATTTTATGAGAAAACTTTTCACGGTAATTCAAAAAACAATCCAGGGCCTCGCCGGCGCGGCCTTCCTCCAACAGGGTGATACCCAGGTTGACCAGCGGCAGGTCGTAATCAGGCTTGATGGCCAGGGCCTGCCGCCAGTAGGCGATGGCCTCGGCATTGCGGCCGACTTTCTTGTAGGCAGCGCCCAGGCCATTGCAAGCAGCGAACATTTTGCGGTCGATCGCCAATGCTTTCTTGAAATTCATCTCGGCCATAGCGAAGGCCTGCCGGTCGTGGCCACGCAGAAAAATCTGCAGATGCACACTGCCGATGTTGTTGTATACCGAAGCATTGTTGCGGTCCAACTCCAGGGCGAGGCCATAGTTCTGCAGCGCCTTGGTGAAATCGCCTCCCTGATAATAGGCAATGCCGAGAAAATTGAAATTTTCCGGATCGAAATCCTCCTGGCGGATGCACAGTTCAAGAATTGAGACGGCCCTTTGCCATTTGCCGCTATCGGCCAGCACGATTCCCAGCTTGGACATCAAGCGAATATCGCCGGGATTTTTTTCCAGTCCCCGTTCCAATATGGTTGTGGCCAATGCCGTTTTTCCCGTTTCTCTATACATGGAAGACAAGTGACTGTAGGCCAGGATGAAGCTCGGGCTGGCGGCGATCACTTCGCGGATCATCTTTTCCGCGCCCGGAAAATCTCCGGCCTGGAACCTGGCTAGACCAGAGAGCAGCTTGTTCTGCAGCGGCAGCAGGGTTTTCAGATCATCCTGTTCGTTATATTGTTTTTTCCGCTGCTCGGACCGGCTTTCGGAAATGTATCCCAGCGATTTCAGGCGCTTTTGCACTTCCGGGTCTATGCGGTTTTCCCGGCCGGGTGCAAGCCGGTTCTTCAACCTTTTGATCAGCCGGTTCAATGAATCTTTCAATTGCCCTATTTTACTGCGGCCCGCCAAATTGTTCATTTCACTGAAATCATTTTTCAGATCGTATACTTCCTTGATCGGCAGGTCGATGAATTTGCTGTTTCCTGAAATCATGCCCCGCAAAGGCGCCCAATCGCGGTTCAGGTATGCGGTCAGAGATTCGAAATAGATTTCCGGACTTTTCCGGCCACCGGCGGCCAGGATATCAAGCAGGGACTCGCCCTGCAAGCCGGGCGGGGTTTTCAAGCCCAGAACGGAGCAGACGGTCGGAAAAATATCCACATGACAGACATTCTTGACGAATGTTTCCGGTTTGCGACCAGGGATACGGACAAAAAGGGGAACATGAATGGTGTTGTTATAAGCAAAATAAGAATGGGTTTCTTCACCCTTTTCACCCAATGCTTCCCCATGATCGGCGGTCAGGATAATTACGGTCTTTTCCAACAGGCGTTTTTTTTGCAAAAAATCGAACAGCACGCCCAATTGGGCATCCACATAGGCCACTTCTCCTGAATAAAGGTCAGCCGCGTATTTTTCCCTGAAAGGTGAAGGAGGAAGATAGGGCTGATGGGGATCGAACAGGTGGATCCAACCGAACCATTTCTGAGAATGCTTGCCGATCCAGGCCATGGCCGGGGCGATCACTTTTTCCGCCGGTCTTTCCACGAAGAATAATTCAAGATCGTTGTGGGTGCCGTAGTAATCGTCATATAGGTCAAAACCCTGATCCAAACCGAAACGGGAATCCAGGGGGAAGGCGCCGATAAATGCGGCGGTGCGGTAGCCCTGGCGCTTCAGGTATTTCGGGATGGTCAGAATTTTTTTGTCGAGTTTAAAACCGGTATTGTCGCTGACGCCATGGGACAATGGGGTTGTCCCGGTCAGGATATTGGCGTGTGAAGGAAGCGTGACCGGATTATGGGCGAAAGCCCGGTTGAAGATCAGGGATTTTTTTGCCAGGGCATCCAGGTTCGGGGTTTTGACATGGCGGGGGTCCAGAATACCGACCCGGTCGAAACGCAAAGTATCGACGGTGATCAGCAGAACATTGAAATCCTGTTGGCGGATTTTTTCCTGAGCCGGATAAAGTAAGGATACAAAGGCAGCAAAAAGGGCCAACAATAGTAAATTTGACCGCCAGGGCAGGCGCACCATCATGGATCCGTCTCGACTATAACCCTTATTTCACCTTCGAAAAAGCGTCGATAATGGCCTTGGCCGTTCCAAGATTGGGAGAGTCGGGCGCCAGTTCCATAAATTTTTTCAAGGCTTCCAGGGCTTCGGGTATCTGGTTCAACGCGGTGTGGGTCATGCCCAGCTGATAATAGCCTTCGGCAAAATCAGCGTCCACTTCCACCGCCCTTTTAAAATATTTCAAAGCCTGATCGTTCTTGTTGTTGTTGGTTAAATTGGCACCGATATTGTAAAGGGTATCGGCATCCTTGATCTCTTCAAAAGGGATCTTCCCGTACCATTCCATGGCCTTTTCCATGTTTTTGGCATTGACATAGGAATTTCCGATCAGGTTCATGATCTCGGCACTCTTGGGCTGCTTTTCAAAGAGTTTCTGATAAAACTCCACGGCCCGGTCATACTTTTCCAAGGCAAAATAACAGTTGCCGATATTTTTATAAATGATGAACACATCGGGATTTTTCTTTAAAATATCGTCATAAATCAGCAAGGCTTCCTGGAACTTTTTTGCCGAGAACTGCAAATTTCCTTTTTCCAGTTCACTGACAATGGAATCGGTCAGGGCAATGCCTTCGATTTTTGCCAGCTTGACCTCGATTTCAGGCTGCTTGGACCCGGGCGCTTCGTCCACGCGGTAACTGATCTTCTTGGTTTCATAGCCCGTTTTTTCAAAATCGATGTTCCAGGAGCCGCCGCGCAGAAAAATGGCTTTCCATTTGCCTTCATTGTCGGTCTTGGGATAAGGCTGGAAAAATGCCTGGGCTCTGAGCGAAAAAAGTTTTATCGTTACGCCATCCAATGGCTTGCCGCTTTCGTCAAACACGATGCCCTTGATTTTTCCTTTGCCGGATACACCGGACTGGGCAAAAAGAGAAACAGACAAAAAAATTACCACCGCCACGACGACCAGAACTTTCTTCATTTGGACCTCCTGAATCTAATATTATATCACTAACAAAATTGAAATTAAAGTATTGCCAAACAATTACTGCTGGTTCCGGCATGTTGCTCGGGTGAAATCAATATGATCTGATCGCAAAAATTACGAAGAAAATCAGCCAGAAGGCGCTGAATCCAAGCCGCCACCAGAACGGCTGCTTTTCCTTTAATTCATTGTAGATAAGGGAAGCGGCGAAAACAGCCAGCTGCACGATCAGGAATAAGGAAAGCGCCTGCAGCACGGTCAGGGAATTTTCGAAAAGCGATTTCATTCCGGGGCGGAAAATGGAATTGAAGATAATAAAAAGGTGCAGCACGTATACGAACAGGGATTCGGTCCCCGCCCTTTTCAATATCTGTAAGAACCGGCCGCCAAAGCGCCGCAGCAGCCAGTAGGAAATCCAAAGCAGCAGGAAGATGCCCCCCGTCTTGTTCATGTTGCCGGTCAAGGTAAGTTCAGTCTTGACGAGCCCTTTGACGGGCAGGAAAAAAAACCAGGGGAAAAGCAAAATGCCGGACAACAGAAGCAGCTTGAAGAAAATCTCTTTTTTTAACACGGAATAGATATATGCCATCACGATGCCGATGCACAGGAATCCGGCCCAGGGGAAAACCGGGAACATGGAAACATTGTAATTGAAATAGGGATCGACGGCCGGATGCAAACGGATCCCCTTCACAGTTTCGGGCAGCAGGAAGAAAAGGGTTCCGGCCAGGGCCGAAAACAGGACGACGAGCTTTTCATTTTTCAGCAGCACGGCCAAAATGGTGAACAACAAGAGACTGACGCCGATGCATTGCAGGATGTCCACCCGCAGGAAGTCATTGGCCTTGCCCATGAGCAGGAAGCGCACTGTTTTGCGCAGCGTGAAGAACGGCAAGTGGATCCAGTAACCAACAGCGATAACGAACAGGATGCGGCGCAGGCGCTTGAAAAAAGCCCGGTCCAGGTGGAGGTAATTCTGTCGTTTGTTGTGAAAGGACAGGAAAGCGGCAAATCCGGCGGCAAACAGGAAACCGGGGGCAACAAAACCGTGCAACACCTCGTGAATTTTGTACCAGTACTCCTGGCGGATGGACGGCAGCAGATAGGCGCGGAACAAATGCCCCTGGATCATGAAAAAAAGGACAAAAAATCTGAATAGATCCACGGCATCCACCCGGCGGATCAGGGCTGTACCTTCGTATTTCCAGTCAATACTTTTCATATTGATCTCCTCGTGAATGGTAGCCGCAAAATAAATTAAAATCAACTGTAAAACTGCAAGAAAAGCATGGCTATTTTGTTAGGTTCAATGTTAAAACATTTTTTGTCGGGGCAACGTAACAGCCATCTGCAGGAAAATCGACATCAACAATGATGAAACTGACCCAGGAGGATATCAATGGTCATGAAGAGCGGTAAAAGGAAATTTGTAATCGGCATAGTGGTTGTGCTGCTGGTCGCAGCGCTGGTCTGGTTTCTCACCAGAAATGGCAAAGAGACCGAAGGAAAATACACCATGGTTATTATTGACCGCGGCGATCTGGAGGCCGTGGTATCAAGCACCGGCACGCTAGGCGCAGTGACCACGGTCCAGGTGGGCACCCAGGTTTCGGGGCGCATCGCCAAGATCTACACCGATTTCAACAAGATCGTGAAGAAGGGCGAGCTGCTTGCCATGCTCGACACCTCTTCCCTGCTCATGGCCGTGTCGGAAGCCGAGTCCTCCTATGATCGCAGCAAGGCCCAGCTGAAGCAAAGCAAGCAGGACCTGGAGCGCATGCAATACCTGTTCAAGGAAAGCATCAAAACCAAGAATGACCTGGAACAGGCGCAGGTCAATTTAGAATTGGCGCAAGCCAATATGAAGGCCTCGCAATCGAGCCTGGAACGGACACGGATCAACCTCAGCTATGCCTCCATTTACGCCCCCATCGACGGCTTGGTTATCGCCCGCAACATAGATGTCGGCCAGACCGTGGCTGCAAGTTTCTCTTCTCCCACCTTGTTTTTGATCGCCAACGACCTTTCCAAAATGCAGATACTGGCCAACGTCGACGAAAGCGATATCGGCCAGATCAAGGAAGGCCAGGAAGTGCGCTTCACCGTCCAGGCCCAGACCGACAGAAAGTTTTCAGGCCGGGTCAGCCAGATCCGCCTGGAACCGACCTCGGTGAACAACGTGGTCAATTATACCGTGGTCATCAACGTAGCCAACAATGAAAGACTGCTCCTTCCCGGTATGACCGCCACCATCGATTTTCTGATCGGCCAGGCTAAAAGCGTTCTGCGCGTGGCCAACGCCGCCTTGCGCTTGAAACCCAGCCAGGAGATGCTAGCGGAACTGATGAAGGAATTCTCAGCAAGAACGGGTAGCGGCAGCGAAAAATCCCCGGGGGGAAAGTCCGCCTCAGCGACTGCGCCCAGGGGCGGCAGCTTGCCGGGATTCGCTGGGAACGGCATGGGAAAAAGACCCAAGGACATCGCCATGCTATGGGTTCTTGACCCTTCCGGCATGCCGAAAGCCGTCCGCATCAAGACCGGGATCAGCGACGGACAGATGACTGAAATCGTTTCCGGAGAGATAGAGGAAGGTACGGAAGTAATCAAGAGCATCACACTTTCAGCCGAGGAACAGGCCGCGCCGGGACAGCGGCGCATGCGCATACTATGATCCGCTCAAGGAAAGGAACATGAACAGCAAAGAAGCCGTCATCCGCACCGAGGGGGTGACAAAAATTTACGACAGCGGCGAAGTGCAGGTGGAAGCCTTGAAAGGCATCGACCTGGCCATCAAACCCGGCGAACTGCTAGCGATCATGGGCGCTTCCGGATCGGGAAAATCAACCATGCTGAATATTTTCGGCTGCCTGGATTACCCGAGCCGCGGCGATTATTTCCTGGACGGCATCCATGTCAATGACCTGGACCGCGACCAGCTGGCCGACATTCGCAACCGTAAGATCGGTTTTGTATTTCAAGGCTTCAACCTCCTGGCCCGGACCAGCGCTTTTGAGAACGTGGAACTGCCGCTTTTGTATACGCGCAACGTCCCAAACCAGGATATCGGCCTGCTTACCCGCCAGGCGCTGGAAAGAGTAGGACTGACAGATCGGGCCCATCATTATCCCAACCAGCTTTCCGGCGGCCAGCAGCAACGGGTGGCCATCGCCCGCGCCCTGGTCAATCAACCGGCCATTATCCTGGCCGACGAACCCACAGGCAACCTCGATACCCGCACCAGCATCGAGATCATGGCCACTTTCCAGGAACTGAACCGCCAGGGCATCACCATCATTCTGGTCACCCACGAACACGACATAGCCGACTACTGCCGCCGTGTCATTGAATTCCGCGATGGGCTGATCATTCGCGACCAGGCGCTGCCGCAGCCCCATGACGCCGCCAAGGACCTGGAAACCGGCCAATGGAAAACTTTCGCCGGCCAAGGAGTTCCCTCATGAAATGGAAAAACCTGATCAAAGTGGCCTTCAAATCGATCGTCAAAAACAAAATGCGCACCCTGCTCACCATGCTGGGCATCATCATCGGCGTCGGCGCCGTAATCGTCATGGTGGCCATCGGCAAGGGGGCCGAACAACGCATCCAGAACCAGATCTCGAGCATGGGCACCAACCTGATCATGGTCTATCCCGGCTCAAGCCAGCAGCGTGGCGTGCACATGGGGCCAGACCAGGGCGTGCAACTGACCCTCGACGACGTGGAGTGGCTCAA
>SPCN01000032.1 GCA_004525465.1 Chrysiogenales bacterium
CAAAATGGAAAAAACGCAAAAAAAAGCTAAAGCGGAACGCACGATGCAGGGCGTGGTGGTGAAGGCCAAGGCCGACAAAACCGTCTCGGTCAGCGTGGAAAGGATCGTCCAGCATCAGGAATACCGTAAGGTCATCAAGAAAAAAACGGTCTTTCTGGCCCATGATGAAGAGAAAAAATGCAAGCCTGGTGATATCGTAACCATCAAACCGGTCCGTCCAATCAGTAAGAGAAAGCGCTGGCTGGTCATCGCAGTGAAGTCGGTGACCCAGAAAGTCGAGGTACCCAAATGATACAAATGCAAACCAGACTTAAAGTCGCCGACAATTCCGGAGCCAAGGAAGTCATGTTCATCCGCGCCCTGGGCGGCGATGTGGGCAAGATCGCCAAGATCGGCGATGTGTTCGTCGGCTCGGTCAAGCTGGCCGAACCCAATGCCAAGATCAAGAAGGGCGATGTGATCCGAGCGGTCATCGTCCGCACGCGCAAGGAAAGCCGCCGCAAGGACGGATCCTACATCCGTTTTTCCGACAATGCCGCTGTGATCATCGACAAGGCCAACGAACCGGTGGGAACCCGTGTTTTCGGGCCAGTGGCCAGAGAACTGCGGGAAAAGAAATTCATGAAGATCGTTTCCTTAGCACCTGAGGTGATTTAAATGCAGAAATTCAAGTTGAAGAAAGCCGATCCGGTGATCGTCAAGAGCGGCCGCCGCCAGGACAAAAAGAAGACCGGAAAGATCCTACACATCGTTTCGGACAAAAACAGGGTGGTGGTCGAGAAGATCCATATCATCAAGGAATATGTCCGGCCCAATCCCCAGAAGAACATCAAAGGCGGCATCGTGGAGAGGGAAGGGGCCATCCCCATTGAAAAAGTAATGTACTACTGCAAGGAGTGCGAGCAGGGAGTGCGCATCGGCTACAAAATCAGTGACACCGGCAAACAGCGAATCTGCCGAAAATGCGGCGTCGTGCTGGATTAGGAGCGAAATATGAACCGACTGCATGAAAGATATAACAAGGAAATCAGCACGGCCTTGATGAAGGAGTTGAACTTCCCCAACGTGATGATGGTCCCGAAACTGGAAAAGATCGTGATCAACTCCGGCGTGGGAGAAGCCACCCAGAACATCAAGGTCCTGGACAAGGTCATGGAGGAACTTGCCACCATTAGCGGCCAAAAGCCCTCGCTGCGCCGCGCCAAGAAATCGATCGCCTCGTTCCGTTTGCGCGCCGGACAGCCGGTAGCGGCCACGGTCACCCTGCGCGGGGAACGGATGTACGATTTTATGGACCGTTTTGTCTCCATCGTCATCCCGCGCATGAAGGATTTCCGCGGCATGTCCAAAAAATCCTTCGACGGCAGGGGCAACTACACTATCGCCATGAAGGATCAACTTGTGTTCCCGGAGATCAATTACAGCAAGGTGGATAAGCCAAAGGGCATGTCCATCACCTTCGTCACTTCAGCCAGGACCAATCAGGACAGCATAGCCCTGCTTACCCAGCTCGGCGTGCCTTTCAGATAAAAGGAGGAAAAGGTGGCAAAACTATCATCTGAAGTCAGAGAGTTAAAAAAGAAAAAGTATAAAATCCGCTACCGGACACGCTGCCGGCTGTGCGGCAGGCCGCGGGCGGTCTACCGCAAATTCGAACTGTGCCGTCTGTGTTTTCGCGAATTGTCGTTGAGAGGAGAAATCCCGGGTGTGACCAAGGCATCCTGGTAAGGAGATAAAATGGCGCATACAGACCCAATCGCCGATATGTTGACCAGAGTGAGGAACGGCATCATGGCTGAAAAAAAAGATGTAGCGATTCCCCTGTCAACCATCAAGCTGGACATTGCCAAAATTTTGAAGGAAGAAGGATACATATCCAATTTCCGGGTTGACAAGACCAAAATGCCCGCCCAGCTTTTCGTAGAATTGAAATACAGTAGCAAGAAGCAGAATGTCATCGAAGGATTGAAGAGGATATCCAAGCCCGGCCGCCGCGTCTACACCGAAGCGGACAGCATCCCCAAGGTGCTTGAGGGCCTGGGCGTGGCAGTCATTTCTACTTCTCAGGGGATCGTCACCGGCAAAGAGTGCAAAAAGCGCAATATCGGTGGCGAAGTTCTCCTGTACGTCTGGTAGGAGGAAGCATGTCGCGTTTAGCATCCAAACCCGTTGTGTGTGGAGCCGGTGTGGCCGTTACCGTGGTAGGGACGCTGGTCAAGATCAAGGGACCCAAAGGCGAATTGGCCGTGACCATCCCCAACGGCATCGAAGTGAAAGTCGAGGGCAGCGACGTCCATGTCAGTCGCCGTGATGACAGCTGCAAACCGCTGCAGGGATTGGTCTGGAGTCTGGTGCGTAACGCCGTGATCGGCGTGAGCACGGGATATTCCCGCAAGATCGAGATCGTCGGCAAAGGCTGGCGCTCCACGGTCAAAGGCAATGTAATCAACCTGCAGGTCGGCCATTCCCATCCGGTTGACTTCAAACTGCCGGACGGTGTTTCGGCCACCCAGGAAAATCCGGGCAGCTTCACCTTATTTTCCCATGACAAGCAGCTGCTGGGGCAGACTTGCGCCGACATCCAGGGCATCAGGCCGGTGGAACCGTATAAATTGAAGGGCATCCGCCTGCAGGGCCAGGTCCTGAGGCAGAAAGCCAGAAAGGCGGCGGGAGTATAAAATGATTACAGCCAAATACATCATCAAGAAGATCAAGCGGCAGAGATTGCGCAGGGCACTGAAAGCCACGTTGCGTGGCACCCAGGAAAGGCCGCGTATGATCATGGTCAAAAGCAACAAGTACCTGTACACCCAGGTGATCGATGACTCCAGCCACCAGGTGCTGCTCACGGCTTCCACGCTGGAGAAAGACCTGAAAGCCAAGCTGAAGAGCGCCAAGAACAAGGAAGCAGCCAAGCTGCTGGGCGAAACCATCGCCGAAAGGTTAAAGGAAAAAAAGATCGAAACGGTAGTTTTTGATCGCAATGTTTACGCTTTTGCCGGCCGCGTCAAGATCTTCACCGACGCCGCCCGGGAAAAGGGAATCCGTTTTTAAGGAGAGGCAACGTGCAGCATTACATGGATAGCAATGAATTATTTCAGGAAGAAGTGATCTCCATCCGCCGGGTCACCAAAGTCGTCAAGGGCGGGAAAAACCTCAGATTTTCCGCCGCTGTGGTTGTCGGCGACAAGAACGGCCAGGTGGGCATGGGCAAAGGCAAGGCGCGCGAAGTGCCTCTGGCCATTAAGAAAGCCGTGGCCGACGCCAAGAAGAACCTGATCCAGGTGCCGATCATTAATGAGACCATCCCATATTTCAAGATCGGTGTCTTCGGCGGTTCCCGGGTGGTCATGCGCCCAGCTTCGCTCGGCACCGGCGTCATTGCCGGAGGTTCGGTGCGGGTAATCATGGAACTGGCCGGGGTGAAAAACATCCTGACCAAGATCCTGCACAGCAAGAATTCGATCACCGTGGCCCGGGCCACCATGAACGGCTTGCAGAAACTGCTGAGTCCCGAATCCTTTGCCAGCAAGAGAGGCAAGACCAAGGAGGAATCATGGCAGTAAAAAAGAAGACCGAATATCCCAAGATCAAGATAAAGCTGGTCAAAAGCCTCATCGGCCGTTCTGACCGGCAACAGGCCACGGTCAAGGGGCTAGGCCTACGCAAGATCAACTCGGAGGTCATCCGCGAAAAGAGACCGGAAATTCTCGGCATGATCCGCAAAATCGAATTCATGCTCCAGGTCGAGGAGGTCGGCAATGATCAGTCTAAGTAATTTAAAGCCAGCTAAGGGCGCAGTCAGGAAACGCAAAAGAGTGGGGCGCGGTCCCGGCTCCGGAAACGGCGTAACTGCCGGCCGCGGCAGCAACGGCCAGAAGGCGCGGTCCGGCTACTCGCACAGCCGCGGTTTTGAAGGCGGCCAGATGCCTCTGATTCGCCGCCTGCCCAAGCGCGGCTTTACCAACATCTTTAAAAAGCAGTTCAATATCGTCAACCTGGGAGACCTGGATAAACTGGGCCTGACTGAGATCAAGATCCAAGATTACTTCGATAAGAACCTGGCACGCAAGCGCGGTGCCGGCATCAAGGTGTTGGCTGACGGCAAGCTCACCCACAAAATAAAGATCCAAGCTCATCAATTTTCCCAAGCCGCGCTGAATAAGATCAAGAAGGCCGGCGGCCAGGCCGTTGTACCCCAAGGAGAAGAAAATTGATCAGATTCATCAGAAATATTTTCGCTATTCCCGAATTGCGTAGAAGGGTGATCTTCACCTTGCTGCTGCTGGCCGTTTATCGTATGGGCTCGCAGATCGTGACCCCCGGCCTGAATTCGGAAGCGCTGAAACAATTTTTTGACGCGCTGCAAGGCACCTTCTTCGGGTTCATGGATATGTTCTCCGGAAAGAACATTTCCAGGATGACCATTTTTGCCCTGGGCGTCATGCCCTATATCAGTGCCTCCATCATCCTGCAGTTATTGCAGGTGGTATGGCCTTACCTGGACCGTATCGCCAAGGAAGGCGAATTGGGCAAGAAGAAGATCACCCAGTACACCCGCTATGGCACTGTCCTCATCTGCCTGGTCCAGGGCGGCGGCATCGCCATCGGCCTGGAGAGGATGAATCCCAACGGTCTCCCGGTCGTACTCAATCCAGGCTGGGGCTTCCGCCTGCTGACCATATTGACCCTGACCACCGGCACCATGTTCATCATGTGGCTGGGCGAGCAGATATCGGAAAGGGGTATCGGTAACGGCATTTCGCTGATCATCTTTGCCGGTATCGTCGTCGGCCTGGTACCGGGTGTAGCCAGCACCTTCGAAGGACTGCAAACAGGCGATATGAGTCCCCTGAAGCTGATCTTCATCCTGGCCATGGTAGTGGCGGTAATCGCCTTCATCTGTTACGTGGAAATGGGCCAGCGACGCATTCCCATCACCTATGCCAAACGCATTCAGGGCCGCAAGATGATGGGCGGCCAAAGCACCTTCCTGCCCTTGAAGGTCAACACCGGCGGCGTCATCCCCATCATTTTCGCTTCTTCGGTCATTACCTTCCCGGCTACCATCCTGCAGTTCATCAAACATCCCATTGCTCAAAAAATCACGACGCAGCTGACCTGGGGCATGCCGTTGTACAACCTGCTCTACATCACCTCAATCATATTTTTCACCTATTTCTATATTTCCATCATTTTCAACCCCCAGGACGTTTCCAACAACCTGCAGAAGTATGGTGGCTTCATCCCGGGCATTCGCGCCGGCAAGAACACCTCCGACTATATCGACAGTGTGCTTTCCAAGCTGACCTTCATCGGTGCCATTTACCTGGCCCTGGTGGCTCTGCTGCCGGAATTTTTAATGACCGGCTTCAAGGTCGGGGCTCTGCCCTTTGTCGGCGATTTCCTGGAAGCCAATATGCCGCGCTGGTTCTACGAGGGTTTTAATGTGAAATTTTATTTTGGAGGTACTTCGATCCTGATCGTGGTCGGTGTGGCCATGGATACCGTGCAGCAGATCGAAGCGCAGCTGACCATGCGCAATTATGATTCTTTTTCGCGCAAGGGGCGGATAAAGGGACGGCGCGGATGAAGCGTTTGATCCTCTTCGGCGCGCCCGGCTCAGGCAAGGGAACCATGGGTGATCTCATCCAGCATGATTTCAACTATGCCAAAATTTCTACTGGCGACATCCTGCGTAGCGCCATCCAGCAGGATAGCGCCGACGGCCGCCAGGCAAAAAGCTTCATGGAGTCCGGTGGACTGGTCCCGGATGAACTGGTGATCGAATTGGTGCGCCAGCGCCTGAGCCGCAGTGACCTGAAAGGCGGCTACGTTATGGACGGCTATCCACGCACCCTGGTCCAGGCTGAAGCCCTTTCGAATATCGCCAGCGAGAGCGAAAAGGCTATTTTTATCGAAGTTTCGGAATCCGAAGCTGTCGAGCGCTTGCTTTCGCGATTGACCTGCAGTGAATGCGGTGCCATTTACAACCTGATCAGCAAGCCGCCAAAAACGGCCGGGACATGCGACCTCTGCCGCGGCCGCGTCGCCAGGCGCGCTGACGACAATGAGGAAGCGGTGCGGCAGCGTTTCCGCGTGTATGGCGAACGTACCATGCCGGTGATCGAGTTTTACGGCCATAAAAAGGTGCTCGAGCGCGTTAATGGCGGCGGGGCGGCCGCCCTGGTCTATGAAAAAATCAAAGGGTTGATCGTATGATCATGCTGAAAACGGACCGGGAACTCTCATTGATGCGCGCCGCCAATCGCATCGTGGCCCTGGTCCTGGGCGAGCTGGGTGAAATGATCAAGCCCGGCGTTACTACCCTGGAACTGGACACTTGGGCGGAACAGCGAATCCTTGGCCTGAAGGGCAAACCCGGCTTCAAGGGCTACGCGGGCAGGAGCGGTGCGAATCCTTTTCCGGCCACCCTGTGCACTTCGATCAATCAGGAAGTGGTGCACGGCATCCCTTCGGCGCAGCGTATCTTGCAGGAAGGCGATATCATTGGTGTGGACGTCGGCGTCATCTATGAGGGTTTTTATGGAGACGGCGCCTATACCTACCCCGTGGGCAGCATTTCCCCACAAGCGCGCGACCTTCTGGATACCTGCCAGAATGCCCTGCAGTTGGGTATCGCGCAGGCCCGTTCCGGTAATCACCTGGGTGACATCGCCAAGGCCATCGATGGCTGCGTGCGGGCCCGGGGATTTCAAGTGGTGCGTGACCTGTCAGGCCATGGCATCGGCCGCAGCCTGCACGAGGATCCGCAGATCCTGAATTATTACGACGGTCGGAGCGGCAATAAATTGAAAAGCCGCATGACCCTGGCCATCGAACCCATGATCAATGCCGGTTCATATGAAGTGCGTACCCTGGATGATGAATGGACGGTGGTCACTTGCGACGGCAGCCTTTCCGCCCATTATGAGCATACGGTAGCCCTAACCGACAATGGCGCCGAAATTCTAACGAGGTGTTGATGGCCAACAAAGAAAAGGATGTCATTGAGGTCAAGGGCGTTATTCTGGAATCGCTGCCCAACGCCATGTTTCTGGTGGAATTGGACACATCCCACCACCGCATAACCGCTCACCCGTCGGGCAAGATGCGCAAGAACAACATTCGTATTCTTCCCGGAGACAAGATACTTCTGGAAATATCGCCCTATGATATCACCAGGGGCAGAATAATCTATAGATTTAAATAGGAGGCACAGATGAAAGTAAGAGCATCTGTCAAGAAAATTTGCAATAAATGCAAGGTTATCAAACGCAAAGGCGTTGTGCGGGTGATCTGTAAAGATCCCAAGCACAAACAAAGGCAAGGATAAGGAGGCAAAGTGGCTAGAATCGCCGGAATCGAAATTCCCAATCACAAACGAGTGGAAGTCGGCTTGACTTACATCTATGGCATTGGCCGTCAAAAATCCAAGAAAATCTTGGATGGCGTCAAGGTCGATTTGAACAAGAAAATCAAGGATCTGACCGCTGAAGAGCTGAGTCGGATCCGCAAGCATATTGAATCGGATGAGATGGTCGAAGGTGATCTGAAGAAGAAGATCAACACCGATATCAAGCGTATGATGGACATTAACTGCTACCGCGGGCGCAGGCACAAAAAGGGCCTGCCGGTCAGGGGCCAAAGGACCAAAACCAACGCCAGGACGCGCAAAGGTCCGCGCGGCTCGATGATCAAGAAGAAGAAATAAGGGAGGATGCCGATGGCTCAAAGAAAAAGCAGCAAGACCAAAAAAAAGGATAAAAAGATCATTTCGCACGGGATCATGTTCATCCATTCAACTTTCAACAATACAATCATCACCATTACCGATACCGAGGGCAAGGTGTTAACCTGGGCTTCGGGTGGTATGGTCGGTTTCAAGGGCTCAAGGAAATCCACCCCTTTCGCGGCTCAACTGGCCGCTGAAAAGGCGCTCAAGGATGCCGAAAATTTCGGTGTGCGTACCTTGGACGTCCGGGTCAAGGGACCGGGTGCCGGCCGCGAAAGCGCCATCCGTTCCATCGGCGGCACGCCGATGCAGGTGCGGTCCATTAAAGACGTCACTCCGATCCCCCATAATGGATGCCGGCCGCCGAAAAAGAGACGCGTCTAAGGAGGATAAAAAGTGGGAAAATATACAGGATCTTTATGTCGTTTGTGTCGAACCGAAGGAAAAAAACTGTTTTTGAAAGGCAAACGCTGCCTGAGTGATAAATGTGGGGTGGAAAAAAAGAACTATCCTCCAGGCATGAAGGGATCGCGGGTTAATTTCCGCAAGTCCCATTATAAAAACCAATTACGCGAGAAGCAGAAGGTGAAAAGATTTTACGGCGTAGGCGAGAAGCAGTTTCGCAACGTTTTCACCGCTTCAGCTCACAAAAAGGGCATCACGGGTGAGAATTTGCTGAAAACCCTTGAACTGCGTCTGGATAATGTGGTCTACCGGATGAACTTTGCCTATTCACGCAACCATGCCCGGCAGATGATCCGCCACGGTTTTTTTGCCGTGAACAGCAAAAAAGTAAGCATTCCTTCCTATAGCGTCGCTTTGAATGATGAGATCTCATTCCGCGAAAAGAAGCGTGCCGCCGAAAACGTGAAGGCCATGCTGGAAGACGTCAAGGGGCTGGTCGAAGTTCCGGGCTGGGTGATCATGGACAGCGCCAATTTAACCGGCAAGATCAACGCCCTACCCAACCGCGATGACATTTCCCTGAAGGAGATCGAAGAACGCCTCATCGTTGAGTTGTATTCGAAATAAGGAGGGAATTATGAATTTTAAATACCAGCGACCCCGGAAGTTGGATATCGAGGAGTTGACCCCGAATTACGGCCGTTTCACGGCCGAACCGTTCGAACGGGGTTACGGCATGACCATCGGCATCGGCCTGCGTCGGGTATTGCTCTCCTTGATCGAGGGCGCAGCCATAACCGCCATCCGCATCGATGGGGTTCTGCATGAATTTTCCATTATCCCGGGAATTTATGAAGATGTGTTGAACATCATTTTGAATATGAAGACCGTCCCTCTCAGGTTGAATGGTGACGAAACCCAGGTATTGCGCATTAACAAGACCGGCCCCGGGGAGATCCTCTCCGGCGATATCATCACCGATAACGCCGTGGAGATCCTTGATAAAAATGTCCACTTGGCCTATATGGAAGACGGCGCCAAGTTCCAGGCCGAAATGATCGTCAAGCGCGGCATCGGTTTCAAAATCTCCGATCAGAATTTCGACGAGAGCCTGAGTGTGGATTACATCCCGGTCGACGCAAATTTCAATCCGGTGGAAAAAGTCAATTATACTATCACGCCCTCGCGCGTTGGCAAGACTACGGATTATGAAAAACTGATTATTGAGGTCTGGACCAACGGCAGCGTTTCCCCCAAGGACACTCTGGCCCGGGCCGGAAAAATCCTGCGCGACCACCTTGTGGTTTTTATCGATTACCAGGACAAGGACAAGCACAAAGCCAGCAGCGAACCCGAATCCGGAATCAACATCGAAAGCAAGACCGAATACCTGGAAAAAACTGTTGAATCCATGGGGCTTTCGGTACGTGCTTTGAAATGTTTGAAGCGCCTTGGTGTGGATTATATTTTTGAGCTGGTGGAAAAAAGCGAGCACGAGCTGCTCAACTCCAAGAATTTCGGTAAGAAGTCCCTGGAGGAGATCATCAGCAAGCTGATCGAATACGATCTGGGATTGGGCCAGAGGCTTCCAGAATCGCTGCGCTTGGAATACAGGGAAAGATACCTGAAAAAAGAAAACAACATCGAGGTTATGGAGGACTAGTACCATGAGACATGCCAAAGACGGATACAAGCTGCGGCGTAGCCCGGCCCACCGCCGCGCCCTGCTGCGCAATCTGACTGCCAGTGTGGTCGAAAAGAACCGTGTGACCACTACTCTGACCAAAGCCAAGGCGGTCCAGCCCATCGTGGAAAAGATGGTCGGCCTGGGCAAGGCAGGCACGCTTGCCGATAAGCGCCGGGCCCTGGCTTATTTCTTTACGCGCCAGACGGTTCAGAAGCTGTTCGATGAAGTGGCCCCACGATTTATGGACCGTCAGGGCGGTTATACTCGCATTATCCGCGGTGACTTCCGCAAGGGCGACGGTGCCGAAACCGCGATCATCGAATTCGTCGATTACCAATTTGTTGCCAAAGATAAAAAGAAAAAAGATAAAAAAGCGGCAAAAAAATAAGCATGGGCGGGCATAGCTCAATGGTAGAGTACAAGCTTCCCAAGCTTGGTGTTGCGGGTTCAAATCCCGTTGCCCGCTTTTTAAAATTAAGGGATTGATCCCGAGGAGAACCCATGGCAGTATTCAACCAGAAAAAACCAGCGCTGGCGGTGAATCCGTTTCCGGCTGCAACAACCGGTAGCCAATCTTCAGTTGTCGGCAAAACCCTGTTGATAAAAGGCGAAATATTTTCCGATGACGAGATTCTCATCGAAGGCAGGATCCAGGGCAAGATTTCGGTCAAAAATCGGCTGGTCATCGGCGCTGATGGCGTCGTGGAGGCCGATATCGAAGCCAGGGAAGTGGTTATCAGGGGCAAGGTTACCGGCAATGTCAAGGGCAGCCAGAGGGTGGAGATCGTTCCCGCCGGCACTTTGCACGGCAATATCCAGTCGCCGCGGGTGGTAATCGCCGACGCCGGCTTTTTCGAGGGCAGTATCGAGATGCACCTGCGCGATGACAAGAACAGTGCCAAAGAAGAAAAACAGGCGGAAATCCAGCAACAACCCGCTGGTAATGAGAACTCCAACACCCATAAGCCGCCACGCAAATAATGCCGGCCTGGTTCCTGCTGCTTGAGCCCGAACCGCTTTCGGCCGCCGAAAACATGGCCCGGGATGAAACTCTGTTCAACCTTTGCCATGAAAAAAAATGCGGTTTTTTGCGACTTTACGCCTGGGAAAAACCTACCTTTTCCATCGGCGTCTCGCAGAAGGTAAAACGCACTCTTGATCTCGAATTCATCCGCCGCCAAGGTTGTGAATATGTCCGGCGCCTGACCGGCGGCAAAGCCGTGCTCCACAACGATGAGATAACTTACGCCGTGGCTTCATCCGAGGACCTTTTTTTCAAGGAACATGATCTGCACCAGTCCTATATGCTGATCTCCCGGGTACTGGTACAAGCTATCCGTTCCCTGGGCGTGGACGCCACACTGTCCAAGGGCAGTGCCGCCGAACTTTCACGCAGCCATAATCCCTGTTTTTCCTTTCCCACCCCGCATGAGATCGAGGTTCTCGGGAAAAAGATCGTGGGCTCGGCTCAAAAACGTGATAAAGTGGCGCTGCTGCAGCACGGCTCCATCCCCCTGGCCATGGACTATGACTTGTATGCCGGCGGAGCAAATTTTGCCGCCGCCATGCTGCAAAAAAGTATGACCACCTGGGGGGACATTTCCCCGTGCAGGCCTGATGAGTTGAAAGACGCGTTGGTTCGTGGTTTCCGGGATTTCGTCAAGGCTGATTTGGTCCAGATGGCATTCAGCTCCGGGGACCTGGACCGCGTGGCGGCGCTCAGGGAAAAGTATTCCTCCGATGCCTGGAACCTGGCTCATTAGTTCTGTCCTTTTTCTCTCTCTGCTGATGGTTCCGGCCGCGAACCAGGCTGCCGGGCGCCAGCACGAGATCCAACTGCGGCGCAACGATTACATGCGCGTACCCGCCCCGGCGCAACTGCAGCGTGCCGAACTGTCCAAAGCAATACTGCGCGTATTCAGTGACGATGAAAAGAAGGGCGGCCTGTATTTCGACAGCGGCCTTTTCCCCGTGGTGCGGCCGGCCCTGCAACAATGGACCAGGGAGTTCGCGTCAGGTCCGGTCCCGCTCTGGGCCTGGATGGGAACTCGCAAGTTTGCCTGGCTGGACCATGCCGGTCTCCTGGATATGGAGTGGTCTGAGAGGAAGCCGCGGCTGATTCCCAAGCTCGACCTTTTCAATCCCCAGGCACAAGATCTGATCGTCAAGCTGTTCGCCCAGCTGGCCCATCAGCCGGTCCAAGGCATCCTGGTCCAGGACGACCTGACCTTGCTGAGCGGCGAAGGACTTTCCAACTGGGGCAAGGCCAGTTTTACCCGCGCCAGCGGCCTGGCGGCCGACCGGAAGCGCATGCTGACCGAGGGATCACTCCACAACCGGGTTTGGGAGGATCTGAAGGTAGGGCGGGTGGCAGAAACGCTCTCAAAGCTCGTGACTGCTTGCCGCCAGGCGAATCCTGCCATCCAGATCGGCCTGAATGTCCATTACGAAGCGCCTTTGACCCCGCAGCGAGCCCGCTCCTGGTACGCTTTCGATGCGCGGGCGCTAAACACGGCCGGGGTCGATCTTTTTTACCTGATGGCTTATCACCGCCAAATAAAAGCTGAAATGAAATTGCTGGAAGGGGACAGCCGCATCTATTTCCGCCTCATGCTGGAGGCAGCCCTGAAGTTCTGGGGCAACAAACTTGCCGTCAAGCTGCAGGTGCGCGACTGGCAGACCAGCGAACTGATCCCTTTTTCAGAGTTGAAAACCTACTACGGCCTGATCCCGGCCGGAGTCGAGCGTGTCTGCTTCGCTGCCGCCGACCCGGATGACATTCCCTTGATCGTAAAAATCATTGGCCCGGCCAGGTAGGGGTTTGATTCAGCAAACCCGATTTGATTTCTTTTTCCCACCGTTTGCCGTAAACCGTACACCGTCCGCCTGTCTCATCTTTTCTCAATAAAAATCCCGCTGCCCGGCAACCTATTTTGATTTCAAACGTCTATATAGTTGGAAGCTTTGAGGAGTGAGGAAAATGAAAAAATTGCTTTTTTATTTTTTGCTGTTGCTGATGCAGCTGTACAAATAACCTCCTTCCAGGTGGCGTCGATCCCGCGCTGCCATTGAACTTTTTGTCAATCCAACTGTTTTATCTTACAATTGTTTTTATGCGGAGGCTTGAACATGAAAAAATTGCTGATATTACTGTTGGTCCTAGCGGCGGCGTATTTCGCCTATCAAAAAATTGTCGTCGGCAGCCTTTCCGATGAACAGAAGCAGGTTCAGGTGCTGGCCGATGAATTTTCGGCGGCCAAGCAGCGGCTGGCCCAGGCCGAACGCTCGGCGGGCATAAGCGGCATGGACACCACCGGGGACTTTGATGGCGTGGTGCACGCAGTCGGCACAATGCTGGAGAAGCTGCAGAGGCTTGCCGATGGGCTGACCGAGGAGAAAGCAGTCGATATGGCTGACAAATTGGCTGAGGAGATGCGGGCGTTTTTAGACAGGAAACAATAGTTCGAAGTTGAGGGAAAAGATTACGTGATGCGTAATGTGAAGCTGCAATAGTCGAAATGTTTTTAAGTTTCTTTCTCTTTCTCATCACGCATCATGTAGTTGCAATTTATTTTGAAAAAAGTATAAAATAGTCCACATCGGTTATTTGGTTCGAATCAAGGAGGCAGCATGAAAAAAGAAAACAAGGGCTTCGGCAGGAGAGAATTTTTAATTAAGAGCGTGGGCGGCGCGGCTGCGGCCGGACTGCTGGGCAAATCGGGGTTAAAATTAAATGCCCAAGAGACTAAGAAAACCCAGCCACTCATACGCACACTTGGCAGGACAGGCATAAAAATCCCGGTTGTATCCATGGGCGTGATGAACGCCGACAACCCGGCCCTGGTCAAGCGCTCCTTTGAGATGGGTATCCGCCATTTCGACACCGCCTGGGGCTACCAGAAGGGGCGCAACGAGGAGATGGTGGGCAGCGTGCTCACGGAACTGAAG
>SPCN01000426.1 GCA_004525465.1 Chrysiogenales bacterium
GCTTGAACCCGGGATGGACCGATATCCAGTTCGACGGCATGTCAAGTGGGAACAGGCTCCTGATGCGGAATCCCTTGACCAGCAGAATGAGCGCCGGCAGGATCTGGGCGATGCCGCTGATTCCGGGCGCGAACCATTTGCATATCTTCATGCCCGCCCTGGTATTCAGAAGGAACACGTCGCATCTTTCCCTGACCGGGAACCTGGCGATGAATTTCAGCATGATCCAGGGGAGATTGAATCCGTGCGTCGGGTAGCAAAAGCCAATTAATTTTTTGCCTTCAGCGGCCGGAACATTGATCTTCTTGAATCTGTCTATGGAAATTAAATCTGCTTTTATGCCTTTCTTTTCCGCGTTTTCAGCGATCCAGCGGCTGGCCGTCAGGGCATTGCCCGTGCCGCTGAAATAGTATATCGTCGCATGATCATACATCAAAGAAATTGGTTTGAACTAGATTCGCCATGAATACGAAGTTATCCTATCAGATCAAATGTCATAATGAAAGACCTGGCACCAATGCCTTGAAACCAATGCCTTCGCTTCTTCTCAGTCCTTCCCTAATTTCCATATTTTTGGCAAAGATAATTTTTTTTATTGTTGACAAAAACGGCTTTTAATATTAATATAAGTCTTGGTTTATATGAATGGTCGTTTATAGCTAAGGCAGGTTAATATGGACGAGGCATTGAGACTGCAGTTTCTGTTGCAAACCCTGGGCGATGCCAACCGTTTGCGCATCATTCGCTTTATAGGTGCCGGCGAGTGTTCGGTGGGAGAGATCGTCTCTGCCACCGGCCTTTCCCAGCCGTTGGTGTCGCATCACCTGCGCGTCCTGCGCGAGCGACAGGTCCTGGAACCCAGGCGCCAGGGGCCATTTGTCCTTTATGCGGTCAAGGATCCCCGCCTTCTTGATGCCCTGGGTATTTTTCTGCAGTTGACTATCAATGTTGAAAACAAGGCTTCACGGCAACCGATGTTTTGCTGTCCGCCTTGGTGGCAGCGAAATAAAAGTAAATAAAGAAAGCCTCAATGAGAAAATCAATTTTTTTTGATTTACGGCAGAGAACGATGGCCATTTTGGTTATGCGGTCTGTGCTGGCAGAAAATAAGCATAGGGCCCAAAAAAGGAGGTAACCCGATGGGAATGAAGGAAAAATTCATGGAAAACATGATGGACAAGATGTCTTTTGGAGAAAAAAAGGAAATGATGAACGACATGATGGAAAAGTTTTTTGCCGGAATGACGGAAGATGAAAAAAAGGAGCTAATGAAAGAGATGATGGGAAAAATGATGGGCGGGGGCGGCGCGGACGGTAAAATGGCCAACCCCATGATGGCTATGATGGGCATGATGATGGGCAACAAGCATAAAAAAGGGGATTTCAATCCCATGGATATGTGTAAGAAGATGATGGCCGGCATGGGGCCGAACCGGAATACGGAAAGCTTCACTACGCCGGAGATTCAGATCCTGTTTGAGGAATGGGCACGGCAGATGGATTCTGAGGTCCTGGGTCTTATCGAAAGCGCAAAGGAAATGAAAATCGATGACATGGCCGCGCAGCTGAAAATTTCCCGTGACAGCCTGATCCTTTTTTTGAATCGGCTGGCGCGCCAGGGCAAGATCGACCTGAAACCCACCGCAAAATAATCGCACGGCGACGGCATAAGCCGAATAAGGGTCAGGTCTTGAATTATTACTTTCCCTGGTTTTACTAAAGTCATAAAGTCAAGCCCCGTCCCCATTCCCTTATTTTTGTTCCCTGTACGCTAAATGCATATTTGCCAGCACCTCCCCCGTCAACAGCTTCAGCCGGCATGCCCCACGGTGATGACTACATTTCCCTTTTTATGCCCTTTGTCGACATACCTGTGAGCCTCGACAATCTGTTCCAGAGGATAGGTTCTATCAATGACCGGCTTTATCTTCCCCGCCTCGATCAGCTCCTTGAGGAAAATCAGATCATCTATCTTCTCGCCGCGGTGCGCTGACGTATGAACGTTAAGATAGATCCCTTGCTTCTTCAGGGATTTTTTTGCAATGGAAGGTAAAATCTTGGCCACGGCATCAAAAATGACGTCATAGGTCTCGGCGCTTTGGGTAAAATCCTCTTTTGTGTAATCAATTACCCTGTCGGCTCCCAGGGATTTTACCATTGGCAAATTCGCGGTGCTGCAGACCCCGGTAACTTCCGCCCCAAAGGTCCTGGCAAGCTGCACGGCATAAGTGCCCACGCTTCCCGAAGCCCCGTAAATCAAGACTTTTTGTCCGCTGCGGA
>SPCN01000139.1 GCA_004525465.1 Chrysiogenales bacterium
GCGGAATATAAAAAGCTGGTCTTGAAGCCGCATGAGGAGAACCGGGTCCTCAAGGGTGAATTCTGGGTCTACGATAACGAGCTCCGCGGTAATCTGCGATCCTACCGGCCCGGAGAGATCTGCCGGCTCTACACATCGGGGGACATGTATATCGCCACCGGCTACGTCAACCCCGCCTCCACCATTACTTTCCGGGTGCTGGCCTACAACCCGGATGCGGTGATCGACCGCGACTTCCTGCGCCTGCGCCTCGAGGCGGCCGACCGCCAGCGCCTGGCCATCCGCCCCGGCAATGCCTATTACCGCATGGTCTACGGCGAAGCCGATTTTCTGCCCGGCCTGGTCGTCGACCGTTTTGATAACTATTTCATCGTCCAGATCACCACAGCCGGCATGGAAAACTTCAAGGAAGACGTATTCGCCATCATCGGCGCTATGTATCCCGGCGCCTTGCTGATCGAAAAATCGTTGGCCGCGGCGCGGGAAAAGGAGGGCATCCCACTCATCAACCGCGTGGTCACACCCGGCGCGGGTCCGGAAAAGGTCATCGAGGTGAACGGGCTGAAATTCAGGATCGATTTCCTGAAAAGCCAGAAGACCGGTTTTTTTCTTGACCAGCGCGACAATTACCTGCTGCTGGAATCCATCGCCGCCGGCCGTGAGGTGCTGGACGCTTTTTCCTACGCCGGGGCCTGGGGCCTGCACGCCCACCGCTTCGGTGCCAAACATGTCGAATTCCTCGAGATCTCGGGGGAATACATGAAGCAGGCCCGGGAAAACGTAGCTCTGAATGGCTTTGCCGAAGCCGACTTCGCTTTCACCCAGGAAGACGCCATCAGGAAACTCAAGGAAATGAGCAAGGCGGGCGCGCTCAAGGACATCGTAATCCTGGACCCGCCCGCTTTTGTCAAATCCCGCGCCAGGCTCAAGGAGGCCAGGCGCGGCTACAAGGAGATCAACCTGCGGGCGCTGAAGATGGTCCGGCCCGGAGGTTTTCTGATCAGTTGTTCCTGTTCGCACTTCCTGAGCAAAGATGATTTTATCGCCGTGATCCAGGATGCCGCCCGGGACGCCGACCGCCGCATCAAGCTGATCGAATTGAAGAGCCAGCCCTACGACCACGCCGTGCTGCTGCCCCTTTTCCAATCGGAGTACCTGAAATGCGCCCTGTTCTATATATATTAAAAATACCTGGATCGGATGTAGGGGCGGGGCTTGCCCCCGCCCAGAATTTAAACCCACCCGTACAAGAAGAAAACCATGACAGCAATCGATCGAAATCGTGAGACCCGTCACATCTTCGGCCCCGTGCCCTCAAGGCGCCTGGGCATTTCCCTGGGCGTGGACATCATCCCCTACAAGACCTGCAGCCTGGACTGCCTGTACTGCGAATGCGGCCGCACCACCAGCCTGACCTGTGATCGGCAGGGCTTCTTTCCACCGCAACTTGTCATGGACGAACTCAAAATGACCCTTCCCGGCATCCCCCACCTCGACTTCATCACCTTTTCCGGTTCCGGTGAGCCGACCTTGAACTCCGACCTGGGCTGGCTCATTGCCGAGATCAAAAAGATCAGCGCCGTGCCCCTGGCGGTGCTGACCAACGGCACCCTGCTGTTCCGGGAGGATGTCCGGCACGACCTGCTTGGAGCTGACGTGGTTCTGCCGTCGCTGGACGCGGCCACGGCTGGCGGTTTTGCCCGCATCAACCGGCCTGGCGCCGGGTTGGAAGTGGAACGGATCATTGCCGGCCTGGAAATTTTTCGCCGCGAATATCCCGGCAAGATCTGGCTGGAAATTTTTATCGTCCAAGGGATCAATGACCGGGAAGAGGAGATCGCTGCCCTGAGCCAAGCCGTGCGGCGCATCGCTCCCGACAAGATCCAGCTCAACACCCTGGACCGCCCCCCGGCTTACTCCGGCATTGAATCTGCCGACTTCAGAGTTCTGGAAAGTATCCGCGACCAGTGGTCTGACCTGCCCGTGGAGATCATCAAACGCGCCAACCGCCGCGAAGAGATCCGGGCCTTTAGTTCCAACCTGGAAAACAGCCTGCTGAACACCATCCGCCGCCGGCCGTTGACCATTGATGACCTGGCGGCATTGACGGCGAAAGGGGAAGGCGAACTGCGTCAGTACCTGGATATATTAGAAAAGGAAAATAAAATCAGACCGGTCATCGTGGGCGAACGGATCTTCTATACGGCGGGTTAAACCCTCCCTTTTTAAAACAACAAGCCAGTTTTGAGCAGGAATTAGTCTCACAATTCTTTTATTTCATCGAGCCCTTGATCCCCCCACCCCCCCTTGGTAAGGGGGGTGGCGCAGCCGGGGGGATAAGTATTTAATGGAATTCTGCCAGGAAAAACCTATTCGATCCTTTCCTTGATCCTGCCGTCGCGCAGGATGACGAACTTGTCTTTGAATAACTCCAGCAGTTTGTACTTCAGGTTCAGCAGTTCGGGGTCTCGAATCGCCTCCCTGGCCACGGGCTTTTCATCAAGGTACCATTCCTCCTGGAATTCCATTTCGTCGGGCATATAGATATATTTCTTGTTGTTCAGCTGCACGCCCCGGTATTTGCCCTTGATAACGACATCATTAAATTCTTTTTTCAGGATGATTTCCCCGGTCTTCGGCTCCAGTTCGATGACCTTCATGATCCCGGGATAGGCCATGCGCACGCGGTTTTTAATGTAGGGGGTTTCCGGAGTGTACCACAGTTCCGTTTCCATGTAGGCCGGGTAGCCGGCAAATGCGCCGCCGCGCATAACCGGCAGCAGCGAATGTCCTTTGAAAGACGCAGGCGGATTGATTTTAACAAGGTCCAGCAATGTGGGCGCGATGTCGATGTCGCGCACGGTCGGAACGATCCTGCGGCCTCCGAAATCTTCATAGGGCGAATAAAGACCGAAGACCATATTGTTGGAGTAAGGACCGCGCAAATGATCGCCGTGCCCTGTGCCGTAGCCGTTTTCATAAAGGCTTTCGCCGTGGTCAGAAAAGAGGACGACGATGGTGTTGCGGTCCAGGCCGCTTTTTTTCAGGAAGCCGAGCATCTCCCCCACCTGGTCATCGAACATGCGCAGCGCCCCGTCATACAGGGCCACGATCTGCTCCTTATTCTCCGGGCTCAGGTCGAACCCAGAATAGGTCTTCATCATATCGACCTTGCGATATTTGTGCGGGCCGCGATACGATCTTTTGGTGTACAGCTGGTAATAGGGGTACTGGCTGGCGTAGGGGAAATGGTTGTTGGAGCTAAAATAGAACATGAAGAAGGGTTTAGCGGCTTTGACTGCGTTGCGGATGAATCTCTTGCTGGTATTGGTCACATAATAGGGGTCGATGTTCAGAGGCATCAGCCACATCACCGGCATGATATCGCGGCCGATCGGGTTGATGAGTAAACTGAGCAGGAAATAATGGAATTCCAAACTGCGCTGTTTGATCAGGTTTTGCAGTGTCAGGTGCGGGGCCTGGATATGGTCGAAGCCGTAGCTAAGGCGGGCGAAGATATCGCCGGCGAAATCACTGATCATACCGGTGTCATATCCTTGTTTTTTTAAGGCCTGGACCAATGTCGGCATTCTCAATTGCAGTTTCTCGGGACGGGGAAACATGTGGCGCACCCGGTGGTCGGGAGGGAAAGTGGAGGTGAAGACCGAGGTGAAAGAGGAGAAGGTCCTGGCCAACGACGATTTGGCATTGAGGAAATTGACGCCGCGCGCCAGCAGCCTGTCAATGTTGGGCGTGGACCGAAAATAGCCGTTATGAGAAATGTGGTCCGGCCGCAGCGAATCGGTGCCCAGAACCAGGATGTTGGGACGGCCGCCGGAGCTTTGCGCTTTAACAGCCTCGGTTTTAAAAGGAAAGATGAACAGCGCCAACAGCATGATGACGGCCAAGCCGTGCGCCAGGCGCTTTTTTCTCCAGGACGCGGCAAGAACGATCAGAGGTATGATGGCGTAAATGACCCACAGCGGCAGCAGGTCGGTGATGAAGATCTGCAATTTTTGCAGTATCCCCCCTTTCATGTAAAGCGGGTCGACGAACAGCTGGGGCGATATTTTCACAGCCCGCAGCAGGAACCAGAACCAAATAAACATGTGGAAAAGGAAGATATTGCCCTTGCGCTCGATGTTGAGCAGCAGGGAAAAAAGAGAAACAAACAGGGCGACGATACAGTAGACAATGAGGATCTTCAGGTTGAATAAAACGATGACGGTTTTGAAATTGGTGGTGATGATCTTCTCGGCCGACTGGTCTCTGACGCCCATGTAGGAAAAGTTAAAAAACAGGATAAAGGAAATGGCGAAAAGCAGTAAAGACCAGGACAATCCGATCCAGATGTGTTTTTTGAAATTCTTCATGGGCTTTAAGACCAATAATAGCGTAAAATCAGGGATCCTGTCAATTACCCCGATCAAGCGTTTGCCAGAATGCGGCCTTAGTCTCAAAAGAAGAAACAAACGTCATGCGACAAATATTAGACGTCAGCGAGAAAACATCTTTTTTTTAAATATTTTCTTCGCTCGTAACACGTCAGGCGATATGCGTCACCAAGTTCTCGCTCCATATTACGCGCGCGTTGACTTGCCAGGGCAAAAGATATAAAATTGATGGATGAAAGATAAAATGCATGCCACGACCGTGCTGTGCGTCCGTCACCAGAACAAGTTGGTCATGGGCGCCGACGGCCAGGTGACGTTTCAAACTACCGTTTTAAAACACAAGGCAAAAAAAATTCGCCGTTTGTACAACGAGAAAATCCTGGCCGGATTCGCCGGGGCCACATCCGACGCATTTTCCCTGTTCCAACGCTTTGAAGCCAAACTGGAGGAATACAACGGCAATATATCGCGCGCCGCCGTAGAACTGTCCAAAGAGTGGCGCACCGACAAGATCCTGCGCCGCCTGGAGGCCATGCTCATCGTGGCCAACGAGGAAAAGATGTACATTCTGTCGGGCACGGGTGATATCATCGAACCCGACGAGAACGTCCTGGCCATCGGCTCGGGAGGCCCCTATGCCTTGGCCGCCGCCCTGGCCCTGAGCCGCGACACCCAGCTCGACGCCCGGGCCATTGTCGAAAAGTCCCTGGAAATCGCTTCCGACATCTGCATCTATACCAACAAGAACTTCACCATCGAGGAACTTTAAAATGAGCAAAGCCATCATCAGTAAAGGCGAAGATCTGACCCCCAAAGAGATCGTGCGCGAGTTGGACAAGTACATCATCGGTCAGAACAATGCCAAGAAAGCTGTGAGTATCGCCCTGCGCAATCGTTTCCGCCGCCAGAAGCTGCCCGTCGAAATCGCCGAAGACATCATTCCTAAAAACATCCTGATGATCGGCCCCACCGGGGTAGGTAAAACCGAGATCGCCCGCCGCTTGGCCAAGCTGACCCGTTCCCCTTTCCTGAAAGTGGAGGCTTCGAAATTCACCGAGGTCGGCTACGTGGGCCGCGACGTGGAATCGATCGTCCGTGACCTGGTGCGCATCGCCGTCGATTTGGTCAAGGCCGAGAAGATGGCGGAAAACAACGAAAAAGCCCGGCGCAACACCGAGGAAAAAATACTGTCCATCCTGTTGCCACCGCCAAAGGCTGCCAAAGGGACGGCCGAGGAAGACGAGAATGAAGCCGAGAATTTTAAGGAAAGCAGGGAAAAATTTCGCAAAATGCTGCGTGAAGGCAAATTAAATGACCGCATCATCGAAGTGGATGTCAAGTCCAATGCCTTCACCCCTTTTGAGATATTTTCCGCCTCCGGGGTCGAGGAGATCGGCATCCAGATCAGCGAAATGATGCCCAATCTGATGGGAGCAAAAGGCCCCAAAAAGCGCAAAATGACTCTTGGTGAAGCTTTCGATTACATGCTTATGGAAGAACAGAACCGGCTGCTGGACATGGACCAGGTAGCCAAGATCGCCGTCGGCCGAACCGAGCAGATGGGCATCGTGTTTCTCGATGAGATCGACAAGATCGCCGGCCGTGAAAGCAGCAGCCACGGCCCCATGGTTTCCAGAGAAGGAGTGCAGCGCGACCTGTTACCGGTCATCGAAGGGACTACGGTCAATACCAAGTACGGCATGGTCAAAACCGATCATATACTTTTCATCGGCGCCGGCGCCTTCCACGTGGCCAAGCCCGCGGACATGATCCCCGAACTCCAGGGGCGTTTTCCCATCCGCGTGGAACTCGAATCGCTGAACAAGTCCGATTTCATACGCATCCTCACCGAGCCGAAAAACGCCCTGGTCAAGCAGTACCAGAACCTGCTGGGCACCGAAGGACTGGAGATCCTTTTCAGCGAGGATGCCATCGAGGAGATCGCCACCATGGCCGTGGAGATCAACA
>SPCN01000112.1 GCA_004525465.1 Chrysiogenales bacterium
CCTATCACCCATAGCCTC
This sequence comes from Chrysiogenales bacterium, assembly GCA_004525465.1. Taxonomy (GTDB): domain Bacteria; phylum Acidobacteriota; class Aminicenantia; order UBA2199; family UBA2199; genus UBA2199. The sequence goes on from SPCN01000112.1 coordinate 19, forward strand.
TCGCCTCTGACCTATGGCCCATAGCCCCTCGCCTCTGACCTATCGCCCCTAGCCTCTCGCCTCTGACCTCTGGCCCATAGCCTCTCGCCTCTGACCTATCACCCATGACCCATCACCTCTGACCTATCGCCCATAGCCTCTCGCCTCTAGCCCCTTATATTGATTACTTTTTTATTAAAAACTATTGACAGGTATATTAGATTATTATAATATTTGAATGTTCTGAGCAATATGTCCGTTTGGGGCGGTCGCGGCCCCGGGTTTTTTCAAAAAAGGAGTAATGACATGAATCAAGACGAACTGAAGAATCTCAAGGCCGACAAGGTCGTGGACGCCCGGGGCATGGCTTGCCCGGGGCCGCTGCTGGAAGCCAAGAAAGCGATCACCGCCGTGGCCGTGGGCGGCCTTATGGAAGTGCTGTCCTCGGACGAAGGCACCAACAACGACATCCCCATGTGGGCCAAAAAAATGCAGTATGATTTCCTCGGTGTGGTCGAGGACGCCGGTTTCTGGCGCTTGTTTGTCAAAAGATCCAGGTAGTTGGCCTTAACCAAAAAGGTTGACGTCCCGTCCGCAGAGGCGCTCATGAAAGATTCAGCTGCGGCCAAAAAAAGGTGCGCGCGGGTGGCCGCGATCCTGAAAACCCTGGCCCATCACCAGCGCCTTTTTATCCTGTGTACCCTGATCCGCGGCGAAGCCACGGTCAGCGAACTGCGGCGCGAATGCGGCGCTTCGCAGTCGGTCATTTCCCAGCACCTGACGCGCATGCGCCGCGAAGGGATCGTCCAGGCGCGGCGCAGCGGCAATTTCGTCTATTACCGGGCTGCCGACCCCAAACTGTCCGAATTGATCATGAACATGGAGAGGATTTTCAATGAGTGAATTCAAGCCCAGGATCCTTGTTTTTTCCACCGACAATGTTTCCGACCCGGGCATAGATTTGGCCGGGCGCAACAAGATGCATTATCCGGCCCGGGTTTTGGTGGTGACCGTTCCCTGTTCGAGCGGCATCAAGCCGCGCTGGATCTTTCACGCCCTGCAGAATGGTTTCGACGGCGTCTTCATCGCCGCCGACGGCAGTGACTGCTCCTATGTCCCGGATTGCACGGCGCGCACCGCCGCCACCGTGGCCGCCGCCCAGGGGCTGCTGAAAGAGAAGTCCCTGGAACCGGCCCGCGTCAAAATGGCGGCTGTGTGTTCGGTATGCGCCGAATCGTTCCAGAAGCATATGATAAGTTTCAGTGAGGCGCTCAGGAAAATGGCGTCTGCCGCCAAGGGGAACTGACATGGATTACGACGTTATGGTCATCGGCGCCGGCATCGCCGGCATGGAAGCCGCGGTCAGCCTGGGCGACATGGACTACCGCGTGCTGCTGGTGGAAAAGGAGCCGAGCATCGGCGGCAAGATGATCCTGCTCAGCAAGGTTTTTCCAACCCTGGACTGCGCCAGCTGCATTTCGACCCCCAAGATGGCGCTGTCCTCGAGCCACACCAATATCGACCTGCGCGTTTTCAGCGAGGTCAAGTCCATCGCCGCAGCCGACTCAGGCTTCACGGTCAAGGTCGTCAGGAAACCCGCATTTGTCGACTTCGCCAAGTGCACCGGCTGCCAGGACTGCGAAAAAGCCTGTACGGTCACCGTCCCCGACGAGTATAACGAGGGGCTGGTATCGCGGCGCGTGGCCCACATCGCTTTTCCCCAAGCCGTGCCCAAGAAAGCCGTCATCGACCGGGCCGGCACTTCGCCCTGCACGTTCGCCTGCCCGGCCGGGATCAAGGCCAACGGCTATATCTCACTGATCCGCCAGGGCGAATTCGAAAAGGCCTTCAACCTGGTCCTGGAAGACGCGCCGCTGGTGGGCAGCCTGGGCCGCGCCTGCTACGCCCCCTGCCAGGCCGAATGCACACGGGAGGAGATCGGCAACGCCCCGCACATCAAGCTGCTTAAGCGTTTTGTCGCCGATTGGTATTACGCCAAATATCCCGAACCGCAATACGGACCTCCGGAAACCAGGATGGATAAAAAAGTGGCCATTGTCGGTTCCGGCCCGGCCGGCCTCAGCGCCGCTTATTTCCTGGCCAGGAAGGGATACCCGGTCACGATTTTCGAGGCCGGACCCAAGGCCGGGGGCATGCTGAACTCCAGCCTGCCGATATATCGCCTGCCCAAAGACGTTGTCGATCGCGACATCCGCAACGTGACCGCCCTTGGAGTCGAGATCAGGACCGGGGTCAGTGTTGTTTCCATGAACCAGCTGCGCGGTCAGGGTTTTGATGCCGTATTCGTTTCGCTGGGGGCTCCGGCCGCGAAAAAACTGAAGATCGAGAAAGAGGACCATCCCGATGTGATGAGCGGCATCGATCTTTTGGCCATGGTCAACCGCAAGATCGAGGTCGATCTGACCGGGAAAAGCGTCCTGGTCATCGGCGGCGGCAACGTGGCCATCGATGTGGCCCGCACGGCGCGCCGGCTGGGCAGCCGTGATGTGCGGCTGATGTGCCTTGAAAAGCGTGAGGAAATGCCCGCCGCCCCCGAGGAGATCCATGACGCCCTCTCTGAAGGGGTCAAGATCCATTATTCGCTGGGTCCCAAGCGCATCGTAGCGGCAATGGACCGCCTGGTCGGAGTGGAAACGATCCGCTGCACGGCCGTTTTCAACGCCGCAGGAAAATTCGCGCCGCAATTCAAGTCCGGATCGGAGAAAATACTGGCCGCGGACAAAGTTTTCGTGGCCATCGGCCAGGAGTCATTGACGGCCCACCTGGCCGATGAAGGGATCGAACTCAACCGCAACAAGACCATCAAGGCCGATGCCGCCACCCTGATGACCAGCGTTGCCGGCATTTTTGCCGGCGGTGAATCGGTATTGGGCCCGGCCATTATCGTCGAAGCCATCGGCCAGGGCAAACGCGCCGCCTTCTACATGGACCGCTGGTTGCGCGGCGAGCCCCTGGCCGGCGTCGAATTCGCCCCCCGGCTCCCGGTTGTCAGGAAAGAGGATGTACTGGCCCGCCAGGCGGATTTCCCGGCCCGGCCTGTCGAGAAGAAGGAAGTGTGTGTCGATGAGCGGGTCAAGGACTTCTGCGAAGTTGAGATGCAGCTCAGCGAGGAAGAAGCGCTGGCTTCGGCCGCCAATTGCCTCAACTGCGGCATCTGCAGCGAGTGCCAGGAATGCAAGAAAGCCTGCCCGGCCGATGCCATCGACTTCGATCAGCGCGCCGTTGAAAACGAGTACCGTGTCGGCGCCGTGGTCGTGGCCACCGGCTTCCGCCTTTTTCCGGCCGAGCTCATGGCCGACTTAGGCTTCGGCCGCTTTGCCAACGTCATCAGCGCCATGCAGATGGACCGCCTGGTCGCGCCCACGCGGCCCTACAACTACGTGCTGCGCCCCGGCGACGGCAAGACGCCGGCCAACATCGCCTACGTCCTGTGCACCGGCTCGCGCGATCGCTCCGTGAACAACCCCATCTGCTCGCGCGTCTGCTGCATGTACTCGCTCAAGCAGGCCCAGCTCCTGCTGGGGGCGCTGCCGATCGCCGATGTCACCATCTATCATATCGACATCCGCGCCTTCGGCAAGGGCTACGATGAGTTCTACGAACAGACGCGGGCCATGGGCGTGCGTTTCGTCAAGGGCAAGATCGCCAAGATCACCGAGAAGGAGAACGGCAACCTGCTGGTGCGCTACGAGGACATTGACAACGGCGGCAGCGTCCAGGAGGCCGAGCACGATTTGGTCGTCCTCTCGACGGGCATCGTGGCCAACGATGAGTACCGGCGGCTGTTCGCCGATGGCTCCCTGATCGTCGATGAGAACCTTTTCGTCGCCCAGCCCGGCAAGCAGGTGGACCCGGCGCGCACCTCCATTCCCGGTGTGTTCAGCGCCGGCACCGCCACCGGGCCCATGGATATTCCCGACTCCATCCTGCACGCCGGGGCCGCCGCCGCCCAGACCGCGGCCTACATCGAAAAAATGAAAAGGAAGCCCTGATGGAAGAAAAAAAGAGAAAGATCGGCGTTTATATCTGCCACTGCGGCGGCAACATCTCCGACCACGTCGACGTCGAAGCCGTGCGCAAGCAGGTGGAAGAGCAATACGGCGTCACCGTGGCCAAGACCTCCCAGTTCACCTGCTCCGACGCCTCGCAGAACGACATGATCAAGGACATCAAGGAACAGGGCCTCGACGGCATGGTCGTCGCCTCCTGTTCGCCCAAGCTTCACCTGACAACGTTCCGCAACATGTCGACGCGGGCCGGGCTCAACCCCTTCCAATATGTCCAGGTCAACATCCGCGAGCAATGCTCCTGGGCCCACTCCGACGACCATGTGGGCGCCACCTGCAAGGCGGCCAACCTGGTGGGCGCCGGCATCGAGAAGGTCATGCGCCAGGAGGCTCTGCAGCCCATCCGCGTCACCTCGGTGAAAAAGGTGCTGGTGATTGGCGCCGGCATCGCCGGCCTGCGGGCGGCGCTGGAACTGGCCGACCTGGGGGTCGAGGTCTTTGTGATCGAGAAAGAGCCCGAGGTCGGCGGCATGGTGGCCAAGCTGGGCGAGATGTTCCCCGCCGGCAAGAACGGTGCCGAGCTGATCGCGGCGCTGCTGGCCGAGGTAAAAAAGCGTGTCAATATCACCCTGTTCCTGAACGCCGAGTTGGCCGAGAAAAGCGGCCATATCGGCGAGTTCGAATTGGCGATCCGCATCAGGCCCGCCGCCGTGGCTGGCGGGGAAGAGATGGTGCGCATCCAGGTGGGGGCGATCCTGGTAACCAGCGGTTTTGCCGAGTATGAACCGCGGCCCGGGGAGTTCGCCTACGGCCAGGCCGGGGTGCTCACCCTGTCGCGCTTCGAGCAGCTGCTGCAGGAAAGCGGGGAGCGCCTGCTCCACGACGGCCGCGAGGTCAGGAATATTGCTTTCATCTACTGTGTGGGCAGCCGCCAGAGCGCAGAATTGGAGAACGGCAACCGCTGGTGCTCGCGCTTTTGCTGCAGCACCGCCACCCACCTGGCCGTGCAGACAAAGATAAAACACCCCAAGGCGCAGTGTTATCATTTTTACCGCGACATGCGCACCTACGGCAAGTTCGAGTCGCTCTACGAGGATGCGGGAAAATCGGGAGTGATCTTCCTGCGCTTCCATGAGCAGCACCCGCCGCGCGTCGAGCAGGCCGGCAACTCCTGGCAGGTGACGGTGCGGGACCTGCTGACCGGCGGCGACGAGATCGTTGTCCCCGCCGACCTGGTGGTGCTGGTCACCGGCATGACGGCCAGGCGGAACGACGAGCTGACCAGGGTGCTGAAACTGCCCCTGGGCACCGACCGCTTCTACAACGAGATCCACCCCAAGCTGCGTCCGGTGGAAACCGTCATCGACGGCGTCTACATCGCCGGCAGCTGCCAGGGTCCCAAGAACGCCGGCGAGAGCGTAGTCTCCTCGCTGTCGGCCGTGTCCAAGGCGGCGGCGCTCCTGATCAAGGGCTATGTCGACCTTCAGCCTTTTGTCGCCTTTGTCCGTTCCGAGCTGTGCGTCTGGTGCGGTAAATGCGAGGCCGCCTGCCCTTATTCAGCCATCGAGAAAACCCCCTACGGCGACAAGGAGGTGGCGCAGGTTGTCGATGTTTTGTGCAAGGGCTGCGGCGCCTGTCTGCCCGTCTGCCCCCTGGACGCCACCCAGTTAAAAGGGTATACCGACGAACAGATCGAAGCCATGATAGACATTTTGGCGCGGGAGGCCACCCATGCAGGATAACAGCCGCGATCGGTTCCCGGAAAGCGTCCTCATCAGCGGACGCAAGCGTGAGACCGCCCGCCAGGAATTCTCCATGCGCGGCCGGATTCTCGTCCTGCTGCAGGAGAAGGGACCGCTGACCGTGCCCGAGGTTGCCCAAGCCCTGGACATTTCCGCCCATGATGCCAACTGGTGGCTGATGGGCTTCCTGCGCTACAACAAGGTCAAGGCCGGCGAAAGGGCCGATGAAGAAGGCTACTACCAGTATTCGCTTGTCGAGGGGCAATAAAATGGAAAAGGTGAATGATAGCGTTCTGGCCCAGATCAAAAAGCTTGGCGCCTTCGACCTTGAGGCCTGCTACAGCTGCGGTACCTGCTCGGCCATCTGCCCGCTGTCGGAAGGGACCGTGTCCTTCCCGCGGCGCCTGCTCCGTTACGCCCAGCTGGGCCTGGAAAAGAGGATCCTGGCCGCGCCCGAACCCTGGCTGTGCTATTACTGCGGCGAATGCAGCGAGACCTGCCCGCGCCAGGCCGAACCTGCCGCCCTGATGATGGCCCTGCGCCGCTTCGCCACCCGCAAGTATTCCCTGGGCCGCGCGGCCGACGCTTTATACCAGTCTTTGACATCCGGCCTGACCTGGCTGCTGCTCAGCGTGGCGGCGGTATTGGCCATCCTCTTTGCCTACAGCCCGGACATGAACCGCCAGAAGGTAGATTTCCTGTCGTTCGTCGGCCTGGAACCCATCCACCTGGCCGGCATCGCCCTGGTGGCGTTCATCGTTTTGGCCTCGGTCATCCAGATCTGGATCCTCTACCGCAACCTGCGCCGCGGCCCCGGCGCCGCCGCCTTCAAGGCAAAAAAGGCAAGCGTTTCGGCCTGGAAGGCCTTGAGCGAATCGGTGGTCCAGAAAAGGTTCGGCGAATGCGAGAACGGCCTGCTGCGGCGCCTGGCCCACATGGCCGTCTCCTGGGGCTTCATGGGCATGTTCCTGGCCACCTTGATCATCGCCGCCGTGGACTTCCAATGGCTGCAATGGCCGCGCTGGATATCGCTGGCGGTCGGCTCCGTCTCCGGGGTGCTGACCTTGCTGGGGCTGGCCTATTACATTTATCTGCGCCTCAGCCGCAAAACCGCGGTCGGCAAGGTTTCGCATCCCAGCGACTGGGCTTTCCTCCTGCTGCTGCTGCTGTCGGTGCTCAGCGGCTTTGTCATGGTGCTCTTCCGTTTAACCAATATGCCGATGGCCGCCTACTGGACCTTCGCTTTCCACCTGGTCGTGGTCTTCGACCTGCTGGTCACTTTCCCGTTCAGCAAGTTCGCCCACGTCATCTACCGGCCGGTCGCCCTGTGGTTTGCCGGTTTGAAATAAGCAATTCGAATTAAATAGGAGGATATAGAATGAGC
>SPCN01000050.1 GCA_004525465.1 Chrysiogenales bacterium
GCAAAGCAATTCCTGCCCGGACTGGTAGTGGTGCCGATCATCCTGCTGGCCTACCTGTTCAACGGCATATACGTCAACCTGCAGGCCGGTCTGTATATCGAGGAAAAGACAAAATATTTCCCGCTGGTGACCGGAGCCGGCGCCCTGGTCAACGTGGCTGCCAACCTGCTGCTGATCCCGCGACTGGGAATCGTCGGGGCGGCACTGGCCGTGCTGGCCAGCTACATGGTAATGGCGGCCGCCATATTCATTTTTGCGCAAAAGTTCTATAAAATCGATTACGAGTACGGCAAACTCCTTAAAATCCTGGGCACGATTTTTGCCGCAGCCATCCTTTATTATTACGGCTACTACCACGGCGGCCTGACCATTGTTTACAAAGGGCTGCTGCTGCTCGGCTTCATTGTTTCGCTGCTGATTCTGCGCGTGGTCGAAAAAAAAGAAATGGTGCGCCTGGTAAAAATATTTTTGCGCCGAAGGTCGTAGAGAATCTTGTATACGCCAAAATGAGTAAAATAAAATCTTATTATCTTGGAAATTACAGCGATCACTATAGATAACTTAATCCTACTCAAATTCGAATCCCCCCTGCATCCCCCCTTGAGTAAGGGGGGAAAGGAGGAGAAGAAGAATCACAATTTGAGATTTACTTTCTAGTTGCAGTGTTTGTTTTTTTACCCCTTATCAAAGGGGGTTATCAATTGATCGATTCCATAGGGTAGCTATTTTATCATTTTATCCTTACAACTTCCCCCCTTGTTGAAGGGGGGATATGGGGGGATCTATTCTAGGAAATTCTGTTCTTTTTTTGCTTCTATTTCTTCTTCTTCCTACCCAGAATGCCGCCGCTTAAAAACAGCCCGGCGCCCAGCACGAAACCGAAATTATACCAACCGCCGCTGTTGTGCACTTCATAAAGAGTGACCTTGTCACTGAAAAGGGAAACGATAAAAGTGATGGGGGCGATCAGGCCATGCCACAAGCCCAGCCAGAATCCGGCCACGTCGCCCTCACTGTTGGCGGTCTTTGCCAGCTTGTTCGGCCCCGGGGCGCACGAAGAAAACAAAACGACCCCTGCTAGCAGCAAAAACAAAACTGCGGATTTTTTCATTGGTATCTCCTAAAAAAGCGGTCAAGCCGCTTCGGGTTTCATTATAGCGCCATGATGCGCGACTGGCAAGTCACCAAAAAAAAACGGACCTGCTCGATATCCGGATGATGATTGCGCAAAAAAAAGTCGGCAGCGGAACGATTTGACAATCAAATTCCGATTCAATAGACTGGTTGTGAAAAACTTGAAAACGGCGGTGAACATGGCACGGACACAGGAAACGAAAAGTTCCGGGCTCAAGAAATGGTTGGCAAGGATCCTCGCCCCGCCGCGCTCCGCTGACGATGAGTGGAACCGCCTCGCCCGTATCCTGAACATCATTTTGCTGTACGGCTTGCTGGCTTCAGTAGTGGTGGCAGCGGCCACCGCGGCCTCCGGCCAATATCATAAAACCATTGAGCTGGCCGCGGGCGGTGCGAGCACGCTGCTGCTGTTGCTCCTGCTCCGTTCCGGCCGTTTGCGTTCCGCCATTTTTCTGACTTTCCTTTCCATACTCGCATTGGTCACTGTTCTGTTGTATACCGGCGGCGGCATCCACGACCTGGCCGCCATGCTCTACCCGGTGATCATTGTCATTGCCGGGCTTTTACTGCGGCCAAAAGAATTCGCGGCCATAGTCCTGCTGGCAATGCTTTCGGCCACATTCATCGTCTTGTCCGAAATCTGGGGACTGATCGCCTGGTCCGAACAGTTCAACACCACAATATATGTTTTGTTCAACATCTTGGCCATTTTTACCCTGGCTGCCGTGCCGGTGCGGCTGCTGGCCAATGATCTGAGAAACAACATGACCCGTGTTCAGGAGAACGAGCGACAACTCCGGGAAAGCAATCTCAAGTTGCAGCATGAAATCAGCGAACGCGAGCTGGCCGATTCCGCGCTGCGCGAAAGCGAAACGCGTTTCCGCATCCTTGCCGATTCGACCTTTGAAGGACTATTCATCTCGGAAAACGACATTATTATCGACGCCAATTCCAGCTTGGCCAAGATGTTCGGCTGCGATATCAAGGAAATCATCGGCTGTAAAGTGAGCGATTTTCTAGACCGGGAAACGGCTGAAATCGTCCTCCAACAGTTCAAATCCGAATCAAGCACACCATACGAACACCAGCTCAAGCGCCCGGACGGCACGCTCATTCCGGTCGAAAGCCGGAACAAAATGATTCCCTACCAGGGACGGATGGTGCGAGTGACCACCATTCATGACATTTCCGAGCGCCGGCGCCATGAAGAAGAGTACCGCATCATGGAAGCCGAGATCCGCCAGAATCAGAAACTGGAAAGCCTGGGCACCTTGGCCGGAGGCATCGCCCACGATTTCAACAACATCATCTCAATTATCAGTGGTCATGCCGCGGCCCTGGCCGATAAACTGAAGAAGCATGCGGACGCCAGGGCGACGTTGCATACGATCAACGAAGCCGCCGAACGCGGCAGCGCCATGGTCAGGCAGATACTGACGTTCGCCCGCAAATCTGAGGCCGATTTCCGCTCGCTGCAAATCCAGGAATTGGTCAACGAACTGGTCAAGATGCTGCGTGTCACATTCCCCCGCACCATCGAGATCAGCCATAGCTGCCTGCAGGATCTGCCGCCGCTGTGGATGGATCCGAGCCAGTTGCACCAGGCCCTGCTCAATTTGTGCATCAACGCCCGCGATGCCATGGCCGGCACGGGCAAACTGGAAATCGCCACCTCAATGATCGACGGCGAGGAGATAGCCTGCCGCTTCCCTGCCGCCGCAGGCAAACGGCTGATCCACATCAGGATAAGCGACACCGGTATGGGCATGGACGAAGCGACCCGGGCACGCATCTTTGAACCTTTTTTCACAACCAAGGGCCGGGGCCGAGGCACGGGCCTGGGACTGGCTGTTGTCTATGGTGTGGTAAGGGCACACAGCGGTTTTATAGAAGTAGACAGCCAAATTGGCCGGGGTACGTCTTTTTCGCTTTATTTTTCCGCAGCGGAATCCCCGGCTTCTCTGACGGCCAAAGCCGATCTGGACACGGGTTTGATCGCAGGAGGCAGCGAAACCATCCTTTTGGTCGAGGACGAAGAGGATCTCCGCGAGCTTTTGGCCGCAGTGCTTCATGACCAGGGCTACGGAATCCTGATGGCCCGCGATGGCCTGGAAGCTTTGGAACGCTACCGCCGCCACCGAGGCGATATTCAGCTGGTAATCACCGACATGGACCTGCCCAAGATCAATGGCGCAGCGGTCTGCCAGGCCATCCTGAGCAGTGATCCCAAAACCAAGATTATCCTGATTTCCGGCTTCCTGGAAACAGCGCTGAAGAACTCCATCCTGGCCAGCGGCGTTCGCGAATTCCTGGCCAAACCATACACCATGCCGCAAATGCTGCAGCTCGTACGCCGGGTTCTGGACGGCAATTAGCAAATGAAAAATCTAGCGTCTTTTTGAACTCTTCAAATCCCGGAATATCCGTCCAGGCAAAAAATCGCTGGAAAAAACCGTGGCTTCGATAGAATAATCCCATTGGGTTGAAGAGCTGAGAACAAGAGGCAAAAACTCGTAGACCGGTGAATACAGATAATAGTGAAATCGCTGCGCAGAACCCAAACTGGTCTGATATTCAAAGCAATAAAAATCTTCAAAAAATTTAACTTCCGTCATGGCTTCACCTCCTGGGTGATTGGCATTGCCACCTTTTCCGCCGTGGGGCGGACAGGTTGGCACGGGTTCATCGAGCCGAACTCTCAACCGTTCTGCATGACTCAGTCAAAACTGTCAAATAACTCGCTTCCTGTATAATACAAAAAAATCTTTTTGTCCACTATTTTCATCAGTAGTTAGTAGTTAGTAGATAGTAGTCAGTAGAACAGGCATTCAAACGAACTTATCTTTTTGGGAGCTGCAGGAATTCTCTTTCTACTTACTACAAACTACTGTCTATTAACTACCTGTCTTTTTCATGTTCCCAAGCACCAATACTCCTCCGGCCATGACCAGGAACGCTCCCAGAGGCAGAGAGTTGCCGTAAAGGGCGCTGTAAAAAGCCGCGGCCAGGCCGAGCAGTATGAAAGCAGGCACCAGCAACCCGCCCTTGCGCTCGATGATGTAGAGGAACAGGAACCCTAATCCCGGTCCAATCAGATAATTGGGCCAGGTCGAACCGGCCCCGGCCCAATGGGTATGGGTAAGCCATAGGAAATAGGCGCAGTAAAAGACCAAGATTGTGATCGGTATCACCGCCCCCGCTGCTTCTCTGCCCTTTTCCATCCAGTTGATGGCCAGGGGAATGACCGGGATCAGAAAAAACAACGGCCATATCCGTTCCGCGTCCAGGAAACGGTAAAAATTGTTCAATAAAAACAGCACGCCCAGCAGGACAAGTACGGTGCCGCCGGCCAGCGCCGCTGCCCGTGTCCCCGTATTCTTGTTTTCAGCCATGTTTCCTCCTCGTTCGCTCCTAGAACGAATCTCCCAGGCCAGAAGTTCGCTGGTAGTAATAAATGAACAAACTTACTGCACTCAGTGATAAGTGATGAGAAAGAGAAAAGCTCTTGCAAGGATTTCTTGCTATCGCGGTTCCTTATCACTCATCACGTATCACTCATCACAATAGGTCGTGGAGCTACTTGACCGGGTTGCCGTCGCTGTCGATCACAAAGATATCCGCGATACCGAGTTCGCGAATTTTAGCTTCGATCGCGGTCCGGTCGCCAACCACGATCCACTGTATGCTTTCAGGATGGATGGCGCTGCGGGCGGCGCGGTTCAAATCCTCTATTTCCAACTGTCGTACCCGCTGAGGATACTGCTTATAATAGTCATCGCTCAAGCCAAAGCGCACCATTTCGGTGAGGGAGCGCTGGACCGCGGCCATGGTCTCCCAGAAGCCGGGCAACTTCAGGGTCTGGGTCTTTTTGGCATTGCCAAATTCATCTGCCGTAATCGGTATTTTACCCAAAATGCCTTCCAACTCTTTGCGAATCTCCTCGATGGTCTCCTTGGTCTTGTCGGCCTGCACCGGGGCGAAAGCGATGAAAGGCTGCTGGCCGCGAGCCCCGACTAGGAACGAACCGGCGCCGTAACTCCAATGCTTTTCTTCGCGGATATTCATGTTCAAACGCGAAACGAAACTACCGCCCAGGATGAAATTCACGGTCTCCAGGGCGATGCGTTCGGGGTGGGCCGAAGAAGGGGCCAGCTGCCCGGCGATCACCACGGACTGGGGCGAGGCCGGCTTGTCGATAATATAAACGGCGGGCCTGGTCTTGAGGGGCACGGCGGTGATATTTTTGGCCGGGATCGGGCCGGGAAGCCAATTCTTGAACAGCTTTTCCAGTTTTGGTTTCATCTCCGCCATGGTTGTGTCGCCGACCACGACCAGGGTGGCGTTGTCGGATTTGAACCAGGTCCGGTGGAAAGCCACCAGATGCTGGCGCGTCAGCTTGGGAACGGAGTTTTCGAAACCGGAACCTGTAAGCGGGTTGCTGTAGGCATGGCCTTCACCAAAAATCAGCTTCGGGCAAACACGCAAGGCCATGTAGAACGGTGAACTCTTCTCCTGCTGGATCTGGGCGATCTGCAGTTTCTGCAGCCTCATGAAATCGGCCTCGGGGAATCCGGGGTTGAGTATGATGTCGGCGTAAATGTCCAGGGCGGCGTCCAGCTTCTCCTTCAGCGTGGTCAAGATGACGTAGGAGGAGTCCAGGTCGGAGCCGCTTACCAGGTTGGCGCCGAGCATGGCAAGCTCTTCGCTGATCTGCAGGGCCGTGCGCCGGGCCGTTCCCTCGTCCAGCATGTCCATGGCCAGTTTGGCGGTGCCAGGGATCCCCGATTGGTCGGTGGCGAAACCCGCGTCCAATACCAGGTTCATGCGCACCAAAGGCACGGAATGGCGCTCGGCCAGTATGACCTTCAGGCCGTTTTCCAAAGTGAAACGCTGGAAGTCGGGAAAGTGTACCTCAGGGGCCGGCCCAGGCTCGGGCATTTTGCTGCGGTCTACTGTGCTTTTGCCGGCCGTCATTTCCGGATAAGGCCGGATTTCCAGGGTGTAGACGCCGTCAGCCAACCATTTGCAAGCCGTCGCTTTCAAGGCGGCGGGTGTGGCCGTAGCGATATTTTCCAGGGAAACGCGGTAGGCGTCAGGACTGCCGCCAAAGACCTGGCTGCGGGCCAGGATATCCGACTTGCCGCCGAACCCGCCGATGCGTTCACTGCCGCGGATGAAACCAGCCAGGAACTGCATGCGCACTTTTTCCAGCTCCTTCAACTCCGGCCCCGAGGCCAGAAAACGCTCCAATTCTTCATCGATCGCTTTTTCCACCTTGGCCGTTTCCACTCCCGGCTTCACGTCGACCTGGATGGTGAAAAGTCCGGCAATCTCGCGATTGTCGATGTAAACACTCACGTCAGTGGCAAGCTGATCATCGTAGACCAGGCGCTTGTACAGGCGCGAGGTCTTGCCCGAACCCAGCAACTGCGCGGCCAGAAGCAGGCGGTCGTTTTCCTCGGTGAGAATCTGCGGCACGTTCCAGATCTTGGTGATCCGGGCCTGCGGCACGCGGTCTTCGACGGTCTGGCGCTGCTCGCCGCTGCGCTTGGCGATCCAGGCCTCGTGCCGGGCGATGGGCGGTCCCGGGGGGATGTCACCGAAGTATTGCTTGACTTTAGCCAAAGCCGTCTGGGCGTCGATGTCGCCGGCAATGGCGATTACGGCGTTGTTCGGCCCGTAGTAGGTCGAAAACCACTGGTGGGCGTCCTCCAGCTTGGCGGCCGCAAGGTCTTCCATGGAACCGATCACCGTCCAGGAATAGGGATGGCCGGAGGGAAAGCAAGCCTTGGCGATCAGCTCTTCGGCAATGCTATAGGGCTCGTTGTCATACTGCCGCTTCTCGTTCTGCACCACGCCGCGCTGTTCGTCGAGCTTGGCCTGGTCGATGGCCCCTTTCAGATGGCCCATGCGGTCCGATTCCAGCCACAAAGCCATGTCGAAAGCCGGAGTGGGCACATTCTCGAAATAGTTGGTCCGATCCTCATTGGTCGTGCCGTTGAGATCGGTGGCCCCGATCTTCTGCATGGGCTTGAAGTAATCATCGTTGTAATTCTCACTACCATTGAACATCAGGTGCTCGAACAGGTGGGCGAAACCCGTCCGTCCGGGTTTTTCGTTTTTGGAACCCACGTGGTACCAGACGTTGAAGGCCACGATCGGCGCCTTGTGGTCCTCGTGGACAATGAGCGTCAAGCCGTTGTCCAGGATGAACTTCTGGTACGGAATATCAATTTTTCCGGCCGCGGCGGCTTCACCCAGGGCACCGCTTCCTGCCAAAGATAACAGTATCATTGCCGACAATCCCCAATTGATCGCTTTTTTTGACATAGTAAAACCTCCTTAATCATAGTCATATTCTAACATAAATAGTCGATATTTTTTAAAATCACGACCAGGCTCCAACGCCAGATTCCATTTGCAACCCTGGAGTCATTCCATTACAATGACCTGATGAGCTGGCTGCTGAGAATCTGTTTCGCATTCTGGCTGCGCGGCAGATCATTGATAAATAAAATAATTTATAAAGCAAGCATGGTTTCCGGGCCGCTTTTTTTACGGGATAATAAAATCAGGTTGCCCTTCATGGAAGGTGTCAACCTGCCCTGGCTGCGTTACGGGAACGATTTCGGCGCCAACGCCTGGAGTGCGGAGGGCGGCGTGTCAAGACCGCAAGAGCGGGAAAAGCTGCGGCGCGTTTTTAAGGGGTTGCAGGAACGGGGAGTTCGCACTCTACGCTGGTTCCTTTTCTGCGACGGCAGGGCCGGCATCCGCTTCACTCCGGCAGGCACCCCGGTCGGGCCAGATACTTTTCTGTTCGCCGACCTGGACACCGCGCTGGAAATCGCTTCCGCCTGCCGCTTGAAGATCATCTTCGTACTGTTCGATTATCTGTGGTTCGCTAAAGCCCTCATGATCAAAGGCGTCCAGGTCCGCGGCCGCAGCGGAATCATCAATGGGGCCTACAAACAATGGGCCCTGCAGCGCCGGGTATTGCGGCCGCTTTTCGAACATTACGGCAGCTCTAACGTCATCCTGGCCTGGGATATCATCAACGAGCCAGAATGGGCCACGCGCGGGTTCGGCGGCGGCATTTCCGGAAACGCCATCACTTTTTTGACCATGCGCCGCTTCATCAAAAGCACAGCCCGACTGATCCATCGCTATACCGGTCACCTGGCCACGGTCGGACTGGGCAACGCCGCCGGGCTGACTTTGGTGCGGGACTGCGGTCTCGACTTCTACCAGGTGCACTGGTACGACCGTTGGGAAGCCACCGCTCCGCTCGACCGGCCGGTGGCCGCGCTGGATCTCGACCGGCCGCTGCTCCTGGGCGAGTTCCCGACCAAGAATTCTACCCGCCCGGCGTCGGCGATCGTGTCCGCCTGCAAAAAGAACGGTTATTGCGGAGCCCTGGCCTGGTCCCTGCTGGCAACCGACCGCTCATCAGGGATCGATCCGGACAACTGAGCATTCCTCGCCTGAAGGCCAAGCGGAACTTTTCTGCTTCTGCTGCGTTATATCTATTTCAGGAGGAATCATGAAAAAATTCGCCTTAATGATCATTTTACTGGTAGCGGTTTTGGCATCCGTTCAGGCGGCGCAGAGCCGGGAGACCCTCAGCCTGGATGCCAGCGGCTGCAAGTCAATGCACATCGATTGCGGCGCCGGGTATTTGAAAGTCAAGGGAGAAGATAAACTGGAGCAGATCGAGGTCAAAGCCATTCTCCATGTCAAGGGCATAGCCGCAAGCGAACTGCCGGCATTCAAGAAAGAATACGTCACACTGAAACTTGATAAAGTCGGCGGCAAAGCCACGCTTACAGCCGAGATCGAATCGGGATTTTCGCTGGCGACCCTCTTCGAAAGCCATGATGCGCGCATCGACCTTGAAATCCGCCTGCCGCGCCGCCTGGCGCTGGCAGTGGAAGATGGATCCGGTGATAGCGAGATCCGTTTTATAGACGGCGATCTGCAATTCAAAGATGGTTCGGGGGACATCCTCCTGGAAGAGATCGGCGGCGCTGTGGAGATCGACGACGGTTCGGGCGAAATGTTCCTGACCGCTATCAAAGGCAACGTAAATATCGATGACGGTTCGGGTGAAATTGAATTGAAAGAAGTCGGAGGCGATGTTGTTGTTGATGACGGCTCAGGGGAGATCAGGATTTTTCACGTCCAGGGCTCGGTGGAGATCGACGATGGTTCGGGAGATATCATCATCGACGGTGTGGAAAAAGACGTGACCATCAAGGAAGCCGGCAGCGGCGATGTGCAAATCCGCAACGTCAAGGGCAAGGTCAGGAAATAATAAAATCAATAGACAAATTCGTGACGCGTAACGCGTGACACGTGACGAGGTAAGAGCCAGACTGAGTTCAAAGTAAAAAGTATAAAGTAAGAAAGGTGTTTAGCGAACTATCTATTCTCCATATGCGGTAATTGCTTCTTACTTTTTCCATTTTTCTTTACAATTTATGCTTAATTTTCCTATTTTCAACATCGAACATCGAACTTCGAACTCTATTCTTTGATAATGGCCACTGCTCGTACAGGCGAGCCATCGCCAGCGGGAATTTTAAGCGGCAGGCAGGAAAAAATGAACTCTTTGCCGAGCAGCGTGCCGAGATTGTCAAGGTTCTCGATGATGATCATGTTGTTCGCGAAAAATACTTTGTGAACGGGAACGGACGTCGATTCGACCTCATCGACCGATATCATGTCCACACCGAACCCTTTTAAACGGAAACCGGTAAGCCACTGGGCCGCGTCCCGGGAAAGCACAGGGTAGGAGGAAAAATATCGGTCCTCACCCCAGTGGCGCGCCCATCCCGAGTGCAACAAGGCGAACTCGACCCCGTTCAGGCTTTCTTTATAAGGTTCAAGGTCAGCGATCTCGATCTTGTCACCGCTGACAGCGGCAACGTCCAGGACGAGGCCCGCTCCCAAAAAGCGGTCGACGGCCAATTCGTCCAGGGTGGCGGCGCCTGGCAGAATATGGCCGGGAGCATCAATGTGCGTTCCAACATGGGAGAAGAGCTGGAACGATTTTTCGGCAAAACCATGCTTGGCGATGGTGAAGGCATCGGCAATCCTGGGCGGTTCCGTGCCCGGGAATATCGGCATGGATTCGCTAATGAAATGGCTCAGGTCAATGACAGTCATGGAACGAGGTTTTTCTTGACAAATCGATTTATCATCCAGGCAACTTCAAGGTTGCGTTTGATAAGACTCATAATTGATCCTTTTTTTTGAAAAACAATTATTCCTAACGAAATATCTTTTTCAATAGCCTGCCGATCAGGGGCAGAAGTTGCAATTCAAAATCATCGGGCCCGCGATAGGGTTCGGGCCGCGAGTGCGAAAAAGTCATGTCGATTTTGCTGAATTGCAGATTTTTTTTCTCCTGTTCGAGCTCCAATCTGCTTATTTCGAGTTCTTTCTGCTTTTGTAAAATACGGCCCCCGGCCTTTACCCATTCGAGTATCTGGCGCAGTTCGCCGCCGTCGAGCCACATGCCATGGTCGCGGCACCGGTCAGCGATTACGCCGCTGCGGGAACCAAAGTTGATCCGATTCATCAGTTTGCGGCATACCGGGCAGTCGATATAGGAAATAGGATATTCGCTGTTACGCTTGACGTTCTGCACCTCGTTCAGGCGCTGGGAGTCAATGGCGTGGACATTGGTCACGGCCTTTTCCAGGAGGGCTTCCAACTCACCGGGATCGAAAAAAAGGCCGAGACAGTGTTCACAGCGCTCAATTAAAAATTTCTCTCCCAAGCGCAGATCGATGGTCTGCAGGAACATGTGGCAGCGCGGACAAAGCCGCTCTGATTGGGGCTTTTCGACCGTGAAACGGTGAACCACCGACAGGTCGACGTCCTGGCGGGTATTGCAGTATGAACAGACAAGCAGCGTCCCGGTCAGGGCGGCACCGCAATTCTTGCAATTTGCCATTTTGAATTAAATCCCCTACAGCTCGTATCCCAGACTCAGTTCCAACGCAAAAACCGGCGCCCGCAAATAACGGCGGTGACGCGGGCCGGTTCGGTCGTCAAAAAGATCGGTTACGTCGATGCCCTGTTTTGGACCTTGGGCGTAGAGATAGCCGATAAAGCGGTAGATGAGGCTGCCGCTGAAAAACATCCTGGAAGATATCGGCAGCAGCAGGCCGGCCCCGGCGTTCGCGCCAACTCCAAGGTAGGTGGCGTCGAAAATTTTTCCATGGTTGTCAGCAGCGTTTTTCCTCACTTTCAACCAGGGAAAATTAAGGCCGAAGTGCGCAAAAATCCGCAGCGGCGATGTTTTCAGCAGAAAAGTGCGCGAGTTGAGCTGGAGCAACCGCGATACGGCGGTGCTATCCCGGC
>SPCN01000423.1 GCA_004525465.1 Chrysiogenales bacterium
CGCGGACAAGCCGCTGGCGATTTTCGACACCTACGGCCCGCTGCCCGCCGACCCCGCCAAACTTGAAGAAGACAAGAAATGGTTCTACCCCGGCGCCGCGGGCAGGATGCAGGAGCTGGCGCAAAAATTGGGTTTGAATGTCTTCGCGAAAACCCTGCGCTGCCTGGTCCAGGGGGCGAAAGGACCCTTGCAGCAGGGAGAATTGGAAAAAGCCGCCCAGTTCGCCGCTGAATTCGTTGCCGCCGGAGAGAAAAAATAGCGAACATTACGGGGTACAGGGTTGCGAGAATAGGGGCTAGGGTTTAGGGTATAGGGTACAGGGAAGAAAAGAGACTCGACGAAATCGGTGTACGGTGAACGGTTGACAGTAAAGAAAACACAAAGGAAAAGGTAAAAGACAATAACAAACAAGGCAATTCCTGATGTAGGGGTTTGATTCATCAAACCCTTTTTTGTCGCCCCGCCCGTTTTCAATTTCGGACGTAGGGGCAGGTCTGCCGGCGCTACGCTGGGCGGATGTCTGCCCTTCTTAATCGGGCCGAAGTCAGTGATCCGCCCGCGTGTGGCTGCGGAATTGCCACCCTCTCAATCGGCGTAAAAATAGATGCCGGCGACCTGCAGCAGGCTCAGGTTGGAAGCTGGATCCACGGGGCGGTCGAAAACGATTGGCCGTTTCGCGTCCGAGATAAGGATCAGATAGCGGTTTCCCGCGGCAAAAATGCTTAGCGGTACGTCCAGGCGGGTGCCGGCGAAGTCCGCTTCGGTAATGACCCGGTCCCCGCCGGATTTGCTGATCATCACGCGGTAGGGCGGGTTGCCGCCATTCCAGCTGACGGTCAGGCTGCCGGGGCCGGCCACTGCGATATGCGCGTCATTGGCCGGGGTGGTATAACGGATCGGGACTGGCGCGACGGCGCTTCCCGTGCACAAAGTCGCGCCGGCCCTGCCCGGGGCTGCTGGTGCAACGGCCCTCTGGAAGGTCAGCGTGATCGGTCCGCCGGCGCGGGGCGTGGCACCGCCGATGCGCAAATTGTACCAATCGCTGGCAAACTTCGCCCTTTGCCCCATCAGCGTCATGATCCCCTCCGGGGCCGGCCGGGCGCCGGCATGGACGGAAGCCCCCAGATTCAGCCATTTGGCATCAGGGCGGACATGAATGGAAACCTGTCCATTGAATTTCAAGGGCTTAACGAACACCAGCACGGGGTCCGCGGCAGCAAGCCGCACGCTGGTGAAGGCGCCGGCGACCAGAAAAATCATGGCCAGGGCCGCAAGAGTTTTTTTCATTGTCATAAACAGCTCCTTTTAGGCGTTTGTTTCAAGTTACTAAATAGGCCGCGGCGGAGAAAATCTCACTTCCGCCCGCTTTTTTATATTAAAAATGGCGGTTCTCGAACCGCCCCTACAGCCGGAATTACTTTAACTCCTGAACATCGAACTTCGAACCTCGTGCACTAAACTTACCGTACACCGATTTCTTTCTGCCCATCACCTACAACCTATCGCCTATCGCCCCTCGCCCCTCGCCTCTTCCTACTAACTGCAATCCGTGAACCTTTGCTTCATTGAAAACGTTAACATATTCTGGTGAAAGGACTCTATTTTAATGCAACAGGCAGGTGAATAATGAAGCGAATCCTTGAAACGCTCGGACGCAGCCTCATGGTCTTCGTGCGCCATTTCCGCAGGTCCCCCGGCCTGTCGCTGCTAAGCGTGCTGGCCATGGCCCTGGGCCTGGCCTGCTGGCTGCTCACCTGGATATATATCAACGACGAACAGGGCTACGACGGCTACCACCGCGACCTCGACCGCCTCTACCGCGTGGGCGTGACCTTTCGCAACGAGGCCGGCACGAAATCCTTCGCCCTGGTCGCCGTGCCGGTGGGGCCGGCCCTGAAGGAGACCTTCCCCGAAGTCCAGTACATGGCCCGGGTGCTGGTCAACAACGAGAACCGCCGCCTGGTGCGCTACGGCGAGCGCGCCTTTTTCGAGGAGCAGGTGGTGCGCGCCGAGCCCGACCTTCTCCATATCCTGAGCGTCGCTTTCGTGCGCGGCGACCCGCAAACCGCCCTGCAGCGCCCCAACACGGTGGCCGTCACCCGGGCGACGGCGGAGCGCTACTTCGGCGACCTGGACCCGCTGGGCAAGACCCTGCTCATCGACGGCAAGGAGCTGGAAGTGACCGGCGTGCTGGCCGACGCCCCGGCCAACACCCACCTCAAGTACCGCTTCATCGTCTCGCTCAAGGACTACCCCTTCCCCTACACCGACCAGTGGCGCATGACCACGATCTACACCTACATCAAGCTGGCCG
>SPCN01000409.1 GCA_004525465.1 Chrysiogenales bacterium
CTTGGAAGAGGAATGCGCCCGCTTGATTTTCGCCAACCTGCCTGTCAGGATTTTTGCCAGCGGGGATATTTCGACTTTGACATTACGCAAGCCGCCCAAACGCCAGGGCGAGATCCGCGTGGTGGAAATTGAGGGCCTCGACCAGTCGGCCTGCGGCGGCACCCACCTGAAAAGCAGCGCCGAGATCGGACTGCTCAAAATCATCAGAACGGAACGCATTCGCGCCAATATCCGCCTGTATTACGAAGCCGGCTACCGGGCTCTGCACGATTACCAGCTGAAGCACCTGGTCGCGCAACATCTTCAGCGCCTGGTCACCTTGCCCCTGGAGGAAATTCCTGCTCGAGTGGAAGCCCAGCTTAAGGAAAAAGATGAATTGCGCCGGGCACTTAAAAAGGCGCAGCGCCGCGAACTGGAGCGGGAGATCGCCGGCGAAATCGCAATTGACCGTTCCCTGGTCGTCCGGGAATTCAGCGGACTCGATATCCCCGAGTTGCGCTTTTTCGCCACCTCTCTGCTCAACCAGGGCAGGAATGTGCTGGCCTACTCGCAGTCCCCACAAAAATACGTTGTCATCGGTCGCGGTCTTGGCAACTGCGATCTGCAGCGGATCAGCGCCCGCGTTTTCGCTTTATTGGGCGGCAAGGGCGGCGGCAGCGCCAACCTGATCGAGGGCCGCGGCCAGGATTTTTCCAAAATCTCCGAAGTGGCCGAATTGTTGCAGGCCAGCCTGGCCGAAAAAGAGTAAAAATTATCTTGCGGGGCGCTTTCGCACACCCTCCCCCGGTGGGGACGCTTCGCGGCCTGAAGCGGCTTGCGGAGGCCATTTTAGAGAAAAATGGCCAGAGTCGCTTCCCGGCCGGATTGCGGACGGGAAAAAGCGAAAGGGGTGGCGGAAAAAGCCCCGCTTTTTAAGGCATGACGACGGCTTGCAAAATTCTATATTTTTACTATAATTGATTTTACCAGCAAAGGAGACAATCATGGATGAAAAAATCAAGGCCAAAATCATGGATGATAAAAAAATGAAGCGCACGTTCCTGCGCCTGGCCATGGAAATCCTGGAACGGAACCGCGAAGAAGAGAATCTTGTGCTGATCGGCATCCAGACCAGGGGCGTACACGTCGCCCGCCGCATCCAGCAATTGATCAAGGAGCTGGAAAACATAGAGATTCCCCTGGGCATCCTCGACATCACCATGTTTCGCGACGACCTGCACAAGCACGAGCAGCAGCCGGCGGTGAAAAAAACCCGAATCGATTTCAGCATCGAAGACCGCGACATCATCCTGATCGACGACGTGGTATTTACCGGACGCACCATCCGCGCCGCCATGGATTCGATCTTCGAACTGGGCCGGCCGGCCTCGCTTCAATTGGCGGCCTTCATCGACCGCGGCCACCGCGAGATGCCCATCTGCCCCGACTTCAAAGGCAAATACCTGCCCACTTCGCGCCGCGAACGGGTAAAGGTCATGCTGCAGGAGATCGACGGCAAGGACCAGGTGCTGATCATGGAACCCAAGGGGTTTTAAATGAAGGAAAGGATCTTCAGCCAGGATCACCTGCTGGGTATCGAGCAGCTCAGCGTCGACGACATCGAAATCATCCTGGAAACGGCAGAGGCCTTCATCGAAGTTTCCAGCCGCGAAGTCAAGAAGGTGCCGGCCCTGAAGGGAAAAACCGTGGTCAACCTGTTTTTCGAGAACTCGACCCGTACCCGCAGCTCGTTCGAGATAGCGGCCAAGCGCCTGAGCGCCGATCTGATCAACTTCAACTCTTCGATATCGAGCCTGAAAAAAGGCGAGACCTTGAAGGACACGGTCCTGACCCTGGAGGCCATGAACCCGCACATCATCGTAATTCGCCACTCCGCCTCGGGCTCGCCCCACTACCTGACCACCTTCGCCCGTTCCTCGATCATCAACGCCGGCGACGGCTTCCACGAACATCCCACCCAGGCCCTGCTCGATGCCTTAACCATCCAGCAGCGGCTGAAAACCCTGCGCGGCCTGAAGATCGCCATAGTGGGCGATATCCTGCATTCGCGCGTGGCCCGCTCCAACATCATCCTGCATCAGAAAATGGGCAACGAGATCGCCCTGATCGGACCGCCCTCGCTGGTGCCGCGCGAATTCGAAAAAATGGGCGCTTCCATATATTACGACATCCGCCGCGGCGTCAAGGCAGCCGATGTGGTCATGATGCTGCGCGTCCAGGAAGAGCGGGGCGCCAAGAATTATTTTCCCTCCATACGCGAATACCGCAATCGCTTTGCCATCAACCGCGAGATCTTCGCCCTAGCTAAAAAATCGGCCATTCTGATGCATCCCGGTCCGATCAACCGCGACGTGGAGATCGAAACCTCGATGGCCGACTCCGAACAATCGGTGATC
>SPCN01000097.1 GCA_004525465.1 Chrysiogenales bacterium
AACGCCGACCGCCAGATAATGGACCGGGCGCTGCAACGGGGTGACCCCGTTTAAAAACTGCTCCAGCAGTCCCTTGATTTTAGCCGCCATGGCTGCCGGCAGCGGCCGCAGCAGCCGCACGCTGAGCGTCGTGGTCTTCAATTGGTATTTTTTCATCAACAACAGCAAGGCGCTCAGGGCCGCGACCAGGGCCAGCATGACCGCCCCGCTATTTTGCACCCAATCCGGAAAGGGGAAAACCATCAGGGACACTGCCAGCAACAGCAGCAGTGAGAATACATCGATCAAACGTTCCATGACAATGGTGGCAAAAACCGAGCTGGCGGCGATCCCGGTTTTTTTTTGCAGATGCCAGGCCCGCACAAATTCGCCTAAATGGGCAGGCAGAAAAGAATTGGCCATATAACCGATGGTCAGGGAAGAGAACAATCCGCCTATCCTCACCTTTTGCAGCGGGGCCAGCAGGTAGTGCCAGCGCAGGCTGCGCAAGACCAGGCTCAGGGCGATGACGGCCAACACCGGCAACAGATACCAGTAATTGGCACGGCCCAACGCCAGCAGCATCTGGCTGAAACTGACCTGGCGAAAGGCCAGGTAAATAAAAAACATGCTGATAGTGATCCCGGCAAGCGTGTTCCATTTCCGGCCGATTTTCTTGAACTCCATAAGAACTCTTGTATAACAAATCCCCCGGGCATTGTCAAAACTCAAGTCAGCGAAGGCCAGGATCACCGGCAACTATTCAAACAAATGAAAATTGACACTTTATTTTGATTGTGCTAAAACAAATTGCAGATCGGCTGTCACGCGAAATGTGCCAATGGAGGTGAGTCATGGAATTATCCACCTTTCAAATCAGCAAGATCGAATTGATCGCCGATTACGAGATGGCCGTCATGGAGCTTTACTGGGTGTACAGCGAAACATTTCCCGAACACAGGACATTCTGGATCGATATGGCCGACGATGAGAGGAAAAATACGGAATGGATCCGTTCGACCATCGAACAGATCAAATGCGATAAGATCGACTACAACCGCGACCGTTTCAATATCGAAGCCATCAGGACCTCCATGAACTTCATCAAAACCCAGATCAAGGAAGCTCTGGAACATAAGGTATCCATAATCACTGCCCTGGCCAATGCCGCCGGTATCGAGGATTCCATGGCCAAAAAAAAATTCTACGAGATCATCAAGGACGACAATCCTGAAGCCAAGGCCTTGTATCAGAAGTTTCTTGCTGAAAACCAGAGGCACAGGGACAGATTGATCCAATATCGCAGCAAAATAAAATAATCTGATCTCAGAACCTCCCTGGGATATCAGGAGGCCGAAATGCCGGTAGTGATCGTGAACATGCTTAGTGGACGCGACGCAGCAACCAAGAAGACCTTGCTGAAAAAAATGACCGCCGCGCTAACCTCGACTTTGGCCGTGGCTCCGGAGAGCGTGCGGATCATTATCCAGGAAATGCCCAGCGAACACTACGGCATCGCCGGGCTGCCGGTTGAGGAATACCGGGCCCTTAAAAGCGGGTCAGCAAAAAAAATCAATAAAAAACATGTCGGCATATGAACCGATGCTGATGTTGGCCGGGAGAGCGCCATGCGTAAAAAACTCTTTTTTATTTTTTTCATGGTTACGGGAATTGTCGTGACAGGCCAAACCGGTTTCGAATCCGATGTTTTCAAAACCGGGGCGACCGATCTGCAAATCACCTTCATCGGTCACGGCTCCTTGCTGTTTAATTTTTCCAAGCTGCATATATACGTCGATCCCGACGGGCGGCTGGCCGATTTCAGCCGTTTTCCCAAAGCTGACCTGATCCTGATCACCCACCAGCATGGCGACCATTTTGATCCGGCGGCGATCAAGACGCTGAGTCAGGATTCAACTCAACTTTTCGTCAGCCCGGCCTGCCAGCCGCTGCCGGCAACAGCGCATATTCTGGAAAACGGCGACACCATCCAAGCCAAAGGGGTGGCCGTTGCCGCCGTACCGGCCTACAATATTCTCCACCAGCGTGCCAGCGGCCTGCCCTTTCATCCGCGTGGTGAAGGCAATGGCTATATACTCACTTTTGCCGGCTTGCGCGTCTACGTGGCCGGCGACACGGAAAACATCCCGGAAATGAGTGATTTGCGGGATATCGCCGTGGCATTTCTGCCCATGAACCTTCCTTATACCATGACCCCGGAAATGACCGCCAAAGCGGCCCAAACGATCAAACCGCGCCTGCTCTATCCCTACCATTTTTCAGACACCGATCCGCAAAAGCTTGTGTCTTTGCTGAAGGATGATCCTGCCATTGAAGTGCGCATCCGCAAATTGAACTGACAGAGTTTCGACTACATGCTGGGCAAAGAATTCCGCGGTTTAGCTGAAACCGTCACCCGTACCTACGGCAACAACCCCTGGTTTTTCTTGAGGGAATTGGCCCAAAACAGTCGCGACGCCGGGGCGCGCAACATCCGGGTCGAAGCCCTGGCAACTCAGCCGGGAATGGAAACGCTCATTTTCGCCGACGACGGCCACGGTATGACTCTGGGCTACGCCCGACGTTTTCTTTTTCGTCTCTATGCCTCGGACAAAACCGCGGACCACAAAGCAGCCGGAAAATATGGTATCGGTTTCTGGACCATCCTCGGTTTCCAGCCAACCCTGATCCATTTGCAGTCCCGCCGCGGCAAAAATTCCTGGGCCGTGGAGTTGGATAGCGAATTGAACGTCCGGCCGGCAGTCTGCCTTTTGACCCGCTCCGGTACGACCGTTTCAATGAGTCGTCCAGCCGTTTTTCCTCTGGCCTCGGAATTTAAATCGCACCTGGAAGTTGAATTACGGGAATACTGCCAGTATCTCCGGCGCAACAACCGCCAGGCGGACATGCTGCCGGTGTGGTTCGCAGGAAAAAATCTCACCCGTCCCATGGCCTTGCCGGAACCGTTCAGCTGCCGGTTTCGCAGTGGCTCGGTTGAAGGGGCGGTGGGACTCGCGGCAAAGCCCCATGTCCGGCTATATGCCCGCGGTCTGCCGGTTTGGCAGGGAGCATTACTGAAGCAGATGACACACCTGCAAATGAACGAGGATGGTTGTGCGGAGATCGGCCGCAACCTGGCGCCGGTATTCCTGCTCAACGGCAACCGTCTTGACGTGACTTTTTCCCGAAATTTAGCTTTGGAAAACAGCGCACTGGAAAATGTGCGCAAAAAGGCCGAGAAAGCGCTGCGCCGCCTCTTGGAGTTGTCTTTGGAGCGGACTTTTCCCAGAACCAGGCTCCAGCGCATTTGCGACCGTTCGCTGGCGGCTTTGAAGCGTATTTTGCGACCGGGCTGGCATTGGCTGCCGCTGTTCCTGCTCCTTATCGTGCCCCTGGAAATCGCCATCTTGCGCCACTGGTTCCCTGCCGTCACCGCGGTCCGGACTTCTCCGTTCAGCCTGCAATCCACAACTTTGTCGTATGGCGGAGCTACGGTCAGCCTGTCTGTTTCCCCGCAGGGCCCACCGTTTTTTTACCAGCCAAACATTCCGGCCTGGTTCAGGCTGTTCGCCGCCGATGCTTATGATATCCAGGCCGGCTTTGTCCGCCGGGCCGAACCAAGCCACTTGCCGGCGCATCACACCCAGTATTGCCGGCCGGACCAGGTTTGGAGTATGCGCTTACAGGCGGAAACAGGGGGAGAGATATTTTTACCGATGCCGCCAGGGCATGCCCTGCAGGCGGGATCGGTACACCTGGATGGCCGCAGGATCAATTCCATCTTCAGCAGCGTCCAGGGCGAAGCCATTGCCGCTATTCCCGGCAACGGCGGCCTGGTCGAATATCGTTCCTGCCCCGCAGGACAGCGTCGTGAGCTGACAGCCGCTGATATTTTGCATCTGACCCTCCTGCCCCCGGAACTCTCATTGCCTCCAGCCCTTGAAAAATCCATGCAGGAATCACGTGCCTATCCGATCGCCGAACGAGTGTCCCTGGCCCGGATGCTGGTTGGAAATATGGTCACTTATGACACGTCAGTGCCCACCTCCAATCAGTACTTGCGCCTGGCCGGCGGCCGACCCTGGCTGGAAAAAGTGTTGAGCATCGCCAAGGGTGATTGCGATATCATAAACGGTCTGAATGTCCTGCTTTTAAGAAAGATGGGGATTCCTTCCCGGCTGGTCATAGGCATGATCGGTGAGCAGGGCAGAGCCCGCCCCCTGCTTCATGCCTGGAGCGAATATTTCGATCAGGGTTGGCTTGTCACTGATGCCAGCGCCGGCAGGCCGGCTGACCATTCCGTCACTGCCGCTTACTCCAATCCCGGCCGCGGCATCAACCTTACCTTGCCTGTGGATGATGCCCGGACAGAGGATACTCGGGTGTTGAATAGTTTGCTCGGGCCGACCTTGATATTGTTGGTCATGGCCGCGGCAGCCGGTCTTCTATTTGTCATTAGGAATAAGAACGGCGCCGAGGCTTCTCTTCCGCCCGATACGCAAATGAGGAATCAGCTTATACAGCTCGTCCAGCAAGCCATGCTTCAGCCGGAAATATGGGGCCGGGACAATCCACTGTGGAGCCATCGCATTTTACCAACTGCCAATGGAAAATCCTTGTCTGTCCGCCAGGCCCTGCGCCTTCTCGACAGAAAAAAGCTGTTCATTACCGCTAACCGCAACCCCTTGGCCATGGCCATGGCCGTTAGCGGGATTGCAGTTCTTGATCTAAGCCAACCGCTTTATGCTCCCCTGCGCACCCTGTTAAGCGCGGCAATCGACACTGATATGCTCTGCCAATTACGGCCGCTGCCGCCGCTTCCAGCCCCCGGCCTGGAATACGCTTTGCTCGGCGCGGTCAATGATATTTTAAATAAAGCGCTACACATGCCTGTTCTCTGCCTGATCGCCCCCGGCCTGAATAGTACCGACCTGTTGAAAATCGCCCTGCCGGTTCCGCTACACCATGGCCCGTTTTTTTTCCCGCAGCGCTTTGTCGCTGTGAATCCGGCCGGGGCGACTTTCCGGCATTGGTCCTCTTTGTTCAAACGTAACCAACCCCTGGCCGTTTTCAAATTCCTGAGTCGTTTGCACGCCGACCGGCTGCTGGACGCAGAAGTTAATCCAGCTCTATTGAAAAAAGCGGCCCGCAGCTTATTGAGGACATGTTCATGAACGATTTCCTCCTTTCAACTGAAGGCAACAGTGCAAGCAACTCTTTTGCCGACCTGCTGTCCGTGGATGCCGACGCCCACCTGCAGAAACTGGCGGCCTGCATGTTCCCCTCTCCCGCCCAGCTTCCCGTGGAGTTGGTGCGCGCCTCCCTGAAAAGAGGGGCCTCCACAGTGGACGTTCAGGTGCGGAACCGGTATCTGACCATCAGCGATAACGGGGACGGGATCAGCAGCAGCCAGTGGCTTTCCCTGGCCTGCGCTTTTGACTCCGGACGTAACGCCACGGACAGGGAAAAAGCCATCGCCGCCCTGCAAAGTGAATCCAGCCCAGGAATCGGTCTGCTGGCTGTTTCGATCCCGGGAAACCTGGGCATCAAAATCGAAAGCTCAGGCAGCGAGGGCAAAGGAACCATGCATATCGAATCCGGACATATGCGCCAACTGGATTCTTCCGCTTGGATCTTGGGTACCCGCATTTCGATCTCCCGCAGCCGAGGACCGGCGGAAGCAGAAAAAAAACTGATCCGTGAATTGTGTGCCGCCGTTCCCCAGGATATCATGCTCAACGGCAATAAGCTGGAAAAAAAGTCTTTGCTGAGGAAGCCCCTGGCCCAACGGGAAATCGATCTCAGCCCAGGCTGCAACCAAGCATCCATAGCCATACCGTCCCGAGGCGATGTTTGCCGGATATGGCTTCTGGACCAGGGCATTCCCTGGCAGGCCTTCACCAGCGCTTCCTATCATGGCCTGGTCTTTGAAGCTGCCCTGGAAAGCGGTTCACCGCCATCAGCTTCATGTTTTTCCATACTGGCCAAAGCTGCCGGGCAGCTTTATCTATGGCTGGCCGCGCACTACATGTCCTTTCCTGAAAAATATCAGGAACGCATCGAAGAACTCATTTTCAAAAAAGAGCGCCTCTATGGCGATCTCCAACTGTTCTCGGCCTTCAGCCCCTTCCGTCTGTGGCGTTCAAAGCGCCGCCTGAACCTTGAGGAGTTGCGCCGCAAAGCGGAAAATGAGACCCTATACGCTCTACCCCTTGGCAGTGATCCCAGCCTTGTTCTCAGTCGCCATGAACAAGCTTTGCTGCTGACTCCCCTGCAAAAGGACTTTCTGCTCAACCACTTGCACCTGCCTCTTGTCGAGCCGGCCGTCCATATGGAAACGGTCGGCAAACTGAATGGAAGATTTTCTTTCTACTTGCGAAAAATGATCCGGCTTGCTGCCGCACTCCCACAGCGCCTGGTTAAAATTCTGCCACCCGACCAGATGGATAGTGAAGAAAAATATTTATGCCGTGAACTGATGAACCATTGGCAACACCGGCAGCTTGGCGATACGCCGGGGCGGCCGTCGATCCCCCTGACCGTGGTCATGGTAGGCGGCCGCGGCCTGGCTCCTGCATTTTGGCTGAATGCAGGCCAGGACAGAGTGCTGCATATCAGACGCCGGCATCCTTTGATCCGCCAGGCGCTATGCTGTGTCCGCCGTGACCCGGCCAATAGCGAATTGATCTTTGCGGCACTGGCTCCGGACATTTTTGACAGCCGGCGCTTATTGTTTTAAAATACAGGGAATAATTTTCCTGAAAGAGGTAAAAAATGCCTGCCTATCAAAAAATCGTCTGGATCGGTTTGGGCGTGACCGTGATTGCCATTCTCTCCCTGAGTTATTTTATGTTTTTGGCTCCGGAATCACCGCAAAAAACTCCGGACCTGCCTGAACCGGCCGCGTTACTCAAACTCCAGGAAGCGGCTGCTCCGGCCGATGTGGAAGTGGATGATCCCAACATCACCCCCCTTGATCTGGTTCTGGAACAAAGCGACGATTCGGTCAGGGAACTAATCGCTGCCGCTGCAGTTCCCGCCGCCTGGCACGAATGGAGCCGTCAGAAAGACATGATTCGCATGGTGGTGGCGGCAGTGGACAATATCGCCAATGGTCTCAGCCCGGCTGCGCAGCTACCATTCCTGGCCCCGGCGGATAAATTTTCAGTCATTGAAAAAAACGGTACCATCATTCTTGACCCCCGAAGTTTCCGGCGTTACGACCATATGGCAAACGCTTTTTTATCCGTCTCGGATAAGATCTTGATCACCTGGTATAAAACACTGCGCCCCACCCTGGAGAAAGCATTCAAGGAACTGGGTTATCCCGGCATTACTTTTTCACAAAGATTGCAGCAAGCCATCGAGCAATTGCTCCAAGTGCCATCTATTTATAAAGATGTTAAATTGGAGAAAAAGGTCCTGAGTTTCGCTTTCGCTGATGTCAACCTGGAAAATCTCAATCCGGCTCAGAAACAGTTGTTGCGTATGGGCCCCGGCAATACGGCGCGCATTCGGAAAAAACTGCGTGAACTGGCCGCCGGATTGAACAAGATTCGTTAAAACAAATTAACTGAATTGGATTTTCAACTACTTGTATATCGTTTCCGGTCCGCTATCTGAAAAAAGTCGTTATACTTCTGTTTTTTGCTTATTCCGCCACTTTTACATTGGCGGCTTTGGGACCCTTGTCTTCCTGGATGACTTCAAAAGTAACATCCTGACCCTCTTCCAGGGTTTTGAATCCTTCCTGAGAGACGATGGCCGAATGATGGACAAAGATGTCCTTGCCGTCTTCCCCGTGGATGAAACCATAGCCTTTCTTGGCATCAAACCATTTCACTTTTCCTTTTAACATTGTTGTTTATTCCTTGTAAATTAAAATCTAT
>SPCN01000251.1 GCA_004525465.1 Chrysiogenales bacterium
CCAGCAACACCACGTCCCCGGCTTTGGGCGCCCGGCGCCGTGATCGGGGCCGTTCCCGCGAAGAATGTCCGGCGCCGGGCGCCCAAAGCCGGGGACGTGGTGTTGCTGGTGGGCGGCCGCACCGGCCGCGACGGCATCGGCGGCGCCACCGGTTCCTCCAAGGCCCACAGCGAATCCTCCCTGCTGACCTGCGGGGCGGAAGTCCAGAAAGGCAATCCGCCCTGCGAAAGAAAGCTGCAGCGGCTGTTCCGCGACCCGCGCGCCAGCCGCCTGATCAAGCGCTGCAACGATTTCGGCGCCGGCGGCGTGGCCGTAGCGGTCGGGGAGCTGGCCCCGGGACTGGAGATCGACCTGGACCAGGTGCCCAAAAAATACGCCGGGCTCAATGGCAGCGAGCTCGCCCTGTCCGAATCGCAGGAACGCATGGCCGTGGTGGTGGCAGCCGCGCAGGCGCGACGCTTTCAGATGTTGGCCGCGGCCGAGAACCTCGAAGCCACAGTGATCGCCCGTGTCTGCCGTCGTCGCCGCTTGCAAATGAAATGGCGCGGCCGCACCATTGTTGATCTCGACCGTGATTTTCTCGACAGCAGCGGCGCCGGGCGCCAAGCCGCTGTCGAAATAGCTTGTCCTGCCCCGGAGGACGATTTTTTTAAAATCCCGGCCGCGACCGGAAAACTCCCTGACCTGCAGGCAACCTGGATGGCCACGCTGTCCTCTTTAAATATCTGCTCACAAAAAGGCCTGGTGGAGCGCTTCGACAGTTCCATCGGTGCCGCCACGGTTTTTTCACCTTTTGGCGGCAAATACCAGGCCACACCGGCCGACGTCATGATTGCCAAGATCCCTCTGCTCCGCGGTGAGACGCGCCGGGGCACGATCATGGGCTTCGGCTTCCAGCCCGACCTCTCCGCCTGGAGCCCTTTTCATGGCGGCCTGTATGCCGTCATAGAGGCCGTGGTCCGGGTGACGGCCGCCGGCGGCGATTGCCGGCGCATCCGCCTGAGCCTGCAGGAATATTTTCCCAAGCCCGGGCGTGATCCGCGCCGCTGGGGGGCGCCGTTTGCCGCTCTGCTGGGGGCCTTCACCGCCCAGCAGCAGTTGGCAATACCCGCCATCGGCGGCAAGGACAGCATGTCGGGTTCTTTCAAGGAGATGGATGTGCCGCCGACCCTGGTCGCTTTCGCCGTGGCCACCGTTGATGTGCGCCGGGTCGTTTCCCCGGAATTCAAGCAAGCCGGCAGCCGGGTGGTATTGCTGCCCCTGCCCCGTAACGGGCAGGAAATGCCCGATTTTGCCGTTTTGAAAAGGAATTGCATCAGGGTGCATGACCTGATCCGCAAGGGGAAGATCCTGGCCGCCCAATCGCTGCACAGCGGCGGCCTGGCCGAAGCGGTCAGCAAAATGAGCTTCGGCAACCGCGTGGGCTTTGCTTTCCACGAGTCGCAGACTCATAACGATCTTTTCACTCCGGCCATAGGCGCCTTGGTTCTGGAGGTGCCGGACACTGAAGATACTGAAAAACTTTTTTCAGGGCTGGCCTACCGTATCCTGGGAAAAACACTGTCAAAAGCGCTGATCAGGGTCAATGATTTGGAACTCGCCATTCCATTCCTGCAGGGACTTTGGGAAAAGCCCTTGGAGAATATTTTTCCCACCAGGGTGGAAAAAAACCCGATCGAGCCGGATCCCGGCTACGAGCGGCCACTGTCACGGGAGCGGGCCGGCCGGCGGACGCGGACTGCCATTGCCAGGCCGCGGGTGCTGCTCACGGTCTTTCCCGGCACCAACAACGAATATGACGTGGCCCGGGCTTTCGGTAAAGCCGGAGGGAAACCGGAAACTTTTGTTTTCCGCAACCTGGACGCCGCCGCTATCGAAACGGCCAGCGCCGAACTGGTCGCCAGGATCAAGCGCACGCAGATATTGATGCTTCCCGGCGGCTTCAGCGCCGGCGACGAACCCGACGGTTCTGGGAAATTCATCGCCGCCGTCTTTCGCCATCCGCGCCTGCGCGACGCCGTCCATGACCTGCTTTATAAAAAAAACGGCCTGGTCCTGGGCATCTGCAACGGTTTCCAGGCCCTGCTCAAACTGGGCCTGCTGCCCCACGGCGAGATCCGCGACCTGACCCCCGACTCACCGACCCTGACCTTCAACCTTATCAATCGCCTGGTATCGCGTCCGGTCTGCACCAAAGTGGTCTCGACCTTGTCGCCCTGGTTCAGCCAGTGTAAAGCCGGAGACATCCATACCATACCGGTGGCCCACGGCGAGGGGCGGTTCGTGGCGCCGCAAGCGACCATCGAACTCCTGTTCTCCCTGGGGCAGGTGGCCACGCAGTACGTCGACTTCGCGGGGCGGCCGACCGCCGATTCCTTCTTCAATCCCAACGGCTCCATGATGGCCATCGAGGCCGTCTCCAGCCCCGACGGCCGCATCCTGGGCAAGATGGCCCACAGCGAGCGCACCGGGAAATACGTCCTGCAGAACATTCCGGGCAACATGGACCAGAAGCTGTTTGAGTCGGGGGTGGGGTATTTTAAATAAATATTTTAAGGGAAAAGCCAATGCAAAAAATATTAATCATCATCAATGACGCGCCCTATGGAACGGAGAAGGCGTACAATGCCTTGAGGATGGCCATGGCGCTTCAGAAAGAACATGCGGGAGAAGTGGCGATAAAGATTTTCCTCCTTGCCGACGCGGTGTTCTGCGCCTTGCCGGGCCAAAAAACGCCCAACGGTTACTACAATATCGAGCGAATGCTTGAATCGGTCATCCAGCATGGGGGCGAGGTGAAAAGCTGCGGCAGCTGCTCGCAGGCGCGCGGCCTTGGGGCCAGCTCCCTGCTGGCTGGGGTTCAGGCGAGCAATATGAAGGAATTCGCCCAATGGACGGTGGATTGCGATAAAGTGCTGAATTTTTAACTTAAGGGCAAACAGGGGGGGTTGCCCCTACGGCCGGGAATTGTTTTACGCGGGGGCGATTTTGTTTAAAAACTCTAGGTCTTTTGAAAAATGCGAGGCCTTCATCTGTTGGGATGGGAAGCACGGATGTCGGGGGCATGCTTGCCGAAAACCCGTTGCTTCAGTTCCTTGGCCGCCCGCTGCCGTTGTTCCGGGGTCATGGATATTTGCTGAAGGATGTCCCAGCGTTCGGCTTCGGAAAAGTTCATCGCTTTATTGAATGAACGGTCTGTTTTGCGGGAAAAGTGTTCATTTTTTTGCTGATTTTTTTTCACGTTTAGCAGCGGATTTTTCTTTTCTTTCATTGATTAATTATAGCTCTTTGCCGGAAGATATTCAACTTTTCAAGAGATTCAAGAAGGGCAAACACGGGGGTTTGCCCCTACAGCCGTTCGGTATTTGGGCACGTGTCCGCCAGGCAAGATGCAGGCGGATGCCCCTACGGCTGCAATTACTTTTTGCAAGGGGCGATTGGTGGACAGAAGAAGGGTTTGATGAATCAAACCCCTACGTTTCAGATGGATACTGCTGTGATTTTTCTTTGTTTCGGTCATTGGATTTGGAATTCAGTAAGGGCAAACACGGAGGTTTGCCCCTACGGTCGGGAATTGTCTTTGTTTCGGTCATTGGAATTTGTTATTTGTTTGGAATTTGGTGCTTGTGATTTGGAATTTTCTTATGTACGGGAGGGTTTGAAACCCTCCCCTTTGATTGGTCGGTATTTGGGCACGGCACGCCGTGCCCCTACGTTTCCCCGTTGCCTCATCTAAAAATCTACCTGAACGGCGATTCGTTGCCTCATATAAAAATGTACCTGAAGATTTTTCTTGTAATCTTTATTTTGTACGCCTATAATCGGAATGATTTTGATGACGGAGAGAACCTGAATGGGTAA
>SPCN01000255.1 GCA_004525465.1 Chrysiogenales bacterium
AGATGGCCGGCAAGCCGGTCAAGGAAAGCAAGGACATTCATGAAGCCCTGGCGGATTTGAAAAAGGGCGACAGCGTCGCCATCACCGTCATCCGTCACGGCAAAAAGCAAACGCTCAAGGCCGAACCGGGTTTTGATCGCCACCAGCGGGTTTTTCGCATATTCAGCGGTGACAAGGACATTGAAATCGAGCATCTCGAACTTCCGGAACTGAACATCCGCATTCCGGAGATCCATCTGCAAGCGCCCTGTCCGCCCGATGTTCCCGATGTTGACGAGATCACCCAGCGGGTCCATGAAAAGCTTGACAAGGTCATGATCAAGGTAGACGAGCGCCTGAAGAAAATCAACGAAGATTCCTGGATCTAATCACATTCCTACCTCCTGTTCGAAAAGGGACGGGGCTGAGCCTCGTCCCTTTTTTTTTGAGGTAAATCGGACCGGGCCGTTGCCATTTTGAAAGAGGATGCCGCCAGCTTGCCGGGACTTGGAATATATCTCCCGCCGGCGGGCCAGTCGTGAGCGGCCCTTGCGGCAGCCCGGGGCCTATTTGCGCTTGGAAAAGAAGCGCAGGGGACGGAAAGGATCGCGTGCTGAACGGATCGGCAGCGGGTAGACCGTCTCCCGGGTACCGGCCACTTCTTCGAACGAATAAAAAGCGTCGGGCTGGGTTTCACGGACCAGGGCCTGGACTTTCTGCAGGTGCTGGCGGCGGATCACGGTAAAGATAATCTCCACCGGCCCCGCGGCGCCCTGGCCCGGGACCGAGGTGAAGCCGAAATTCAACTCGCGCAGGCGCCGGCGCAGTTCATGGCTGGGAGAGGAGGTGATGACGCGCAGAAGGACGGTGCCCAGGGATAGCTGCCGTTCCAGGCTTTGGCCGATGATGGTGCCGGTGGCAAAACCTGCCGCGTAGGCGATGTAGGCCACCGGGTGCGAAACCGTCTTCATGATCTGGCTGATGGCCAAAAGCCAGATCAGCACTTCGAAAAAACCCACCAGCGGCGCCAGCCAGCGGATGCCGCGTGATATCGCGGCGATGCGGATGGTCTGCAGGGTGACGTCGATGACCCGGGCCAGGAAGATCAGCAGCGGCAGGATGACCCAGATAAAAAGGAAAGTTTGCGTGAATGATTGTTCCATATTTCATTCTAGCAGATTGACAGCCCTCTGTAAACCGTGTATTTTGGATGCGGACCCGCAGGCAAGGAGAATGAAATGAAAAAAAACACGCAGCTAAAGGTGCTGAATGTACTGCTAGGGCTGCTCATGATATCTCAGGCGTTGTCGGGATTCTTTCATGACAGGCTCAGTGAAGAGAATTTCGAACATATCCATATCGTGGGTGCCGTCCTGATCGTCAGCGGCGTCATCCTGCACCTGGTCCTGAACTGGGGCTGGGTCAGGCTGAATTATTTGAAGAAAAAAAGAGAGGGGTGATGCCGATGGGGCCATCCGGGATGCCCGGACCCGTTGAAATGCGCGGGGACGAATGAAAGAACTACTGGTCGCGGAAACAGGAAGTTTCACAAAAAAAACTCTACCAGCCAAAATATTATGGCTGGGCCTCGGTTTCATCCTGATCCTGTTGCTGGGTGCCATCGATTATTTTTCCGGTTTCGAGTTTTCGTTTTCCATTTTTTACCTGGCCCCCATCGTGCTGGTGACCTGGCGGGTCGGGAAAACACCGGGGCTGGTATTTTCCTTCCTGGGGGCGCTGACCTGGTTCGTGGCCGACGCGGCCTCCGGGCACCTGTATTCCAGCACCTTCATTTACAGCTGGAATACCATCATGCGCCTGGGTTTCTTTCTGATCATCAGCCTGCTTCTGGCCACTCTCAAAAAGGAATTGCAGCTGCAAAAGGAGTTGGCGCGCCAGGATTTTCTGACCGGTACGGCCAATCCCCGTTATTTCTACGATATCGTCCAGATGGAGATCCATCGTGCCCGGCGTCACGGGCGCCCCTGCAGCGCGGCCTACATCGATCTGGACAATTTCAAGGCCGTCAACGACCGCCTGGGCCATCTTGCCGGGGACAATGTCCTGCGCGTCGTCGCCGATTGCCTCAAGGCGAACGTCCGCGTGACCGATACCGTGGCCAGGATCGGCGGCGACGAGTTCGTGCTTTTTTTCCCCGAAACCGAACAGGAGGGGGCACGGACGGTCTTGACGAAAATCCGCCATTGCCTCGCCCTGGCCATGGAAAAAAACGACTGGCCCGTCGGTTTCAGCATCGGCGTGCTGACCTTCCTTTCCATGCCGTCGACGGTTGATGAAATGATCCGGCTGACTGACGGCTTGATGTATGCTGTGAAGCAAAGCGGCAAGAACGACACCAGGTTTTCATCCTATTCCTTTGAATCCCCGGGCCATCCGTGATAGGCTGGAGCCATGTGATTTTCACAGAACATATCTTTGTAATGAGGGAGGAGACATGGGAAAAAAATTATTCATGGTCCTGCTGCTTTTCGCGTTCGGCTTGCATGCCCACGCGCCGAAAGAGGTTGATCTGAGTTACGATGCGGAAACCGCGACGCTCAGCGTCAAGGTCCTGCACAAGGTCAGCAACCCGGAGAAGCACCATATCAAAAGGATCGCGGTATACGCGGGCAAGAAACTGCTGGCCGAAAAAACCTATGAACGGCAGGAAACGGCCACGAGCCAGGAAGAGATCTTCCTGTTCATCGACGAGCCCCTGAAAAAGGATGACGCTGTGACGGTCAGGGCCTATTGCAATATCATGGGTAAGAAAAGCGCGGAATTGAAGTGGGAATAACCTGACGGTACCGCCTCGACTCACATGACTGTCCTGGTGATCCCCAATTATTTTGATCGGGACGGTGTCACCTCCAAAATACTGACCGAAGCAAAGGCCCTTGCCGGACTGGACGTTCGCCTGATCATCGTTGTGCCGAGGAATCCGCTGGCCAAGGCCGATATCACCGCCAGGCTCCAGGCCCTGGGCCTGCAGTACATTTTTGCCCTGACCCATTTTCGCACCCTGTATTTTTTCTTCCCTTTTTCCCTGATCAAACTCGGCAGGATCATCAGGAAAGAGCAAGTCGACCTGCTGCACGTTCATGCCCGGAAGGCCCTGGTCATGGGTGTGGTACTGAATTGGCTGCACAAGATCCCCCTGGTGTTCACCATTCACGGCACCAGCCGCCGTGAACTGCCCCTGGCATTTAAGAGTTTCTGGTTCCGCTCCGTGGCCCGGGTGATCGCGGTATCGGAGGAATGCGCGGCCTTTTTTCAAGCCAGGGTGAGCTATCCGGCCCATCGGCTCCTCATCGGCCGCAACGGCATCGATTTTTTGCATTTTAGAGATTCGCTCAGGGAGCGGAACGGTTATCTCAACCTGTTGTACGTCTCCCGTTTGGACCGCGACAAGCGGCTGGCCGTGGATGCGGTCATGGCCGCCGTTGCCGGGATTTTTCCCCGGCGGCCACAGATCAGGCTCCGCATTCTGGGTGATGGACGCCAGTACGGAAAAATCAAAAAAAAAGCGCGGGCGATCAACGCGGCAGCGGGCCGGGATATCATCGCCGTTGAAGGCTGGGCGGACGATTTGGCCGGCCCCATCGCCAATGCCGATGTTATCCTGGGGGTAGGCCGCTGCGTCCTGGAAGCGATCGCTTGCGGCCGTCCGGTCCTGGTAGTGGGTAATGAAAAAATCGGCGGCCTGGTTACGAAAGAAAATTTCCCCAGCCTGCAAAAAGCGAATTTTTCTGGACGTGGAGCCACTCTCCCCATCTGCAGTGAAAACCTGATGCCCGAATTGGAGAAAGTTTCGTCGGGCGTGGTTTTCGACAAGCGAATCCGCGCCCTGGCCCT
>SPCN01000083.1 GCA_004525465.1 Chrysiogenales bacterium
AGCAGATGACCGCCGGCATCGGCAGCGTCAAGGCGCGCTTTGGCTTCTCGGCCCTGCGCAGCGCCCGTTCCTTGCTGCTGGACGACCTGTACCCGCTGGAAAGGGAAGGGACGGTGCTGAAGACGGCGTCGTTGACCAAGTGAAGAAGACATCAGATGACAGAAAATAGTTCGATGTTCGATGTTCGATGTTCGAAGTTAAAGAGAAAAAGGAAATTTATCGATATCAATAAACTTCCAGATCGCAAGTTCCAAATTTCAAATAAATTCCAAGTCCCAAATTCCAATGTTCCAAACAAAGGCGCTTATAGAGTGTTTTCAGTAGGGAACGCAGATCTGCGTTCCCTACCTGGGCAGATCTCTTGCGATGTGAATTTTTATTATTTTCTCAGTTTAGGTCATTTGCTCATTGGTGCTTGGTGCTTGTTTGAAATTTGCTGCTTGGAATTTGGTGCTTTGCTTTTTCTTCACCATGAACCGTATACCGTATGCCGTACACCGATCTCTCTTCCTCGTCACTCGTCACTTGTCACATGTTACACCCCATGAACTACGTCCCCTTACGAGTCTATTCCGTCTTCTCCCAGGGCGCGGGCGCCGTGGACGCCGCCTCCCTGGCCGCTATCATGGAAAAGGCCGGGCTGCCCTACCTGCCGCTTTGCGACCCCATGTCGCTGATCGGCTGGGAGAGATTCAAGAAAGAGGCCGTTCGCCGCGGCCTGAAGCCGCTGCTGGGCACCGAGATCAAGCTGCCGGAAAAGGGCGCCCTGCTGCTGTTCCCGCTTTCCGGCCAGGGCTACCTCTCCCTGGTCTCCTGCCTGAACCGCCGCGCCCTGCCCGCCAGCTTGCGCGACCTGGTGGCGGTTTTTCTGCCGCTGCGGCCCGACGGCGATTTCCTGCTCCGGCTGCAGGCCAAGATCGGTCGGGAAAATTTTTACCTGGGCCTGGAATGGCAGAGCGGCCAATGGCTGAGCGCCTGGAGCGCGGAATCCGGCGTCCCCCTGGTCTGGGCGCAAGCCCTGCGCTGGACCGGCGACGCGCGCAAATACGCCGTGGCCCGGGCGGTTTTTCAGCACCTGCCCCTGCCGGAAACCCTGAAAACCGACACCGCCCTGGACGGCCTGTTGCCGGCTGCGTCCATACTGCGCCGCTGGGGGGAAAACGGCCGCCGGGCCATGACCAACACCGTGCGCCTGGCCGAACGCGTGGCCTTCGGTTTCGACCGCCTGGACGAACTGTTTCCCGACGGCGGCAGTGACCTGGAGGTCCTGGTGCGCAAAAAAATGGACCAGCGCCGCTCCGGACCCGTTCAACGCGAGCGCGCCCTCCATGAGCTCCAGGTGATCCGCAAGACCGGGGCGGCGGCTTATTTTCTCATCGCCGCGGCCATTGCCGATTTCTGTCGCCGCCAGCGCATTTTTTTCAACCTGCGCGGCTCGGGCGCCTCCTCATTCGTGCTGTTCCTGCTGGGCATGTCGCGAGTCGACCCGCTGGCGCACGGCCTGCTGTTCGAGCGCTTCGTCAACAGCCAGCGCGACGACCTGCCCGACATCGACATCGACATCGATTCGTCGCGGCGCGGCGAGGTGTTCCAATGGCTATTCCGGCATTACGGCGAGCGGGCGGCCTTTGTCTCAAGCCACAAGTTTTTCGGCGCCCGTTCGGCCCTGTACGAAACGGCCCGGGCCTTCGGCTTCAACCCCGAGGAGGCCCACGCCCTGACCAGGCCCCTGCCCATGTTCGCCGAACCGGCCGAACTGGCCGCCAGGGGCAAGGGAGCGCACTCCGGGGTTTACCAGGCGGCGGCACTGCTCGACGGGGTGTTCAAGGAACTTTCCCTGCACGTGGGTGGCGTGGTTTTTTCAGGGCAGGCCGTGAGCCGCGCCCTGCCCCTGACCCGGTCACCCGAAGGTTTTCCGCAGTTGGTCTGGGACAAGGACACGGTCGAGCGCCTGCGCATTTTTAAACTCGACCTGCTGGGCGTGCGCGGTTTCGAGGTTATCGCCCCCCTGGCCCTGAACGGGGAGGCGGACGGCATGGACGCCCTCGTCTGGCAGAATATCCAACAGGCCCGCACCCTGGGCTGCTTTCAATTGGAAAGTCCGTTGGCCCGGGAAAACCTGCTGAAAGCGCGACCGGGCAGTTTGCAGGAACTGGCCATAGCCGTGGCCATCATCCGCCCCGGCCCGGCCAAGTCGGGGATGAAGGCAGCCTACCTGGAGCGCCGGCCTCCCTGCCACCCGCTGCTGGGACAGCTTTTCCCGCACAGTCGCGGCGCCCTGATCTTCGAGGAGCAGATCGCCGTACTGCTACACCACGTCTGCGGCTGGAGCCTGGAGCAGGCCGAGAAGGTGCGCAAGGAGCTTAAAAGAAGAAGGGGAGAGGAATGGCGCGATGATTTTTTCGCTTCGGGCCGGAAAAACGGCTGGAGCGGGGACGAGCTCGAATTGTTCTGGAAGCTGGCTCTGGATTTTTCACTCTACGCCTTTTGCCAGGCGCACAGCCTGGCCTACGCCTACGCCGCGTACCTTTCGGCCTGGCTGAAAACCCGCCAGCCGCTGCAGTTTTTCTGTCGGCTGCTGAACGCCGGCGGCGGTTACTATCAGCGGCCCGATTACATTGCCGAAGCGAAAAAATGGGGGCTGGCCATACTGGCGCCGGACGTCAACCGCAGCGGCCTGGGTTTTACCTGCGAGCAGGGCGCCATACGCTGCGGTTTGCTGGCGGTAAAGGGCATCGGTGAAAAACTGGCCTCGCGCATAGTGGAAACCCGCGGCCAAGACTACGCGAGCCTGGAGGATCTCCTGCTCAAAACGCGCCTGGGCGAACGCGACCTTTCGGCGCTGCTGGCGGTTTCGGCTTTGCATTGTTTGGGCCGCGACGGCTTCAGCGCCAGGGAGAAACAGGCGAACTGGGACAAATACCTTGGCTTTCAGCCGTCAGAACTTGGTTCACGGCGGACGGCGGAAGGCGTACGGTACAAGAAAATATTGTAAGAATTAAATTCCAAATCTCAAGCACCAAGCACCAAACAAGCAGCAAATTCCAATTACAAATGACCCAAACGAAAAAAAGGCTCTAAAAAGGGCTTTTGTTTAGGACATTGGAATTTGGAACTTGGGATTTAATGTCCTACTGTCGCCTTCTCTTCATCGTTACCGTCCGCCGTATGCCGTATACCGTGCACCGAGCTCGCCTGCCGACCAGCCCAGGTTTGACTTTGCCCAAACGGCTGATTATAATTCTTTTACTGGAAAGCGGCAGGAGGAAATAACCCATGAAATCTTTCACCCACGTGGACGGAAAGGATTGCGGCAAGATCACTTTTTATGGTTTGAGCACCTGCGTCTGGTGCCGCAAGACGCGGCACCTGCTGGACAAATTGGGCGTGGCCTACGATTACGTGTACGTGGACCTGCTGACGCCCGCAGAGCAGGAACAGGCCATGGAGCAGGTACGGCGCTGGAACCCGGGCGAATCGTTCCCCACCCTGGTGTTCAATGACTCGTCCTGCGTTCTGGGTTTCGATGAAGAAAAGATCAAGGCGGCGGTCAAGCTATGAACAGGGAAACAGGGATAAGTGACGCGGTCGTTGACGCCCTGCTGGAAAAACTGCTGCTTGAAGCCGAGGCCTCGGGCTACCATCTGAATCCCGACCGCGAATTCACTCGAGAACTGGTCCGCAGCCTGCTGGTCAACCAGGAACGCTACGGCTACTGGGCCTGCCCTTGCCGGTTGGCCGCGGGCGACAAAGCCGTGGACCTCGACATCATCTGTCCCTGCGATTACCGTGATGCCGATTTGAACGAGTTCGGCGCCTGCTTCTGCGCCCTGTATGTCGGTCAGGAGATCCTCGCAGGCAAGAAGCAAGCGGCCGCCATTCCCGAACGCCGGCCACCGGCAAGCGAACGCCGGGCCGCCATGTCCGCGACCTCCGGAACCGCGCCGCTTGGCAAACTTTCCCTGCCGGTTTGGCGCTGCAAGGTCTGCGGCTACTTGTGCGCCCGCGCCGATCCGCCTGAGGTCTGCCCGATCTGCAAGGCCAAGAGGGACAGGTTCGAAAGATTCATATAGGGATTTGCAGGATCTTGGTGTACGGTATACGGTAGACGGTTTACGGTAAGAAAGCGGAATTGAAAAAGGACATCTCCAATAAAATTGCTTTTTTCTTAACCTTTTACCGTACACCGTCAACCGTAAACCGAGTCCCGTAAGTTCGAACCTCACCATGGCTTGAAATCTCTCCTGAGGTCAGGGAGGGTGCCTTTCCAGACGCGGTGATGGAATTCGGCTGTATGCGGATCTAAAATGTAATCTTCCTGCCAGCGTTCGTAATTGTCCAGCACTTCGTGCACGGCCGCGGCGATAAAGGATACTTCCTCTTCGCTTAAAACAGGATGCAGCGAAATGCGCACCCAGCCCGGTTTTTCCGACAGGTCGCCGAGGTTGATCTTCTCGGTGATGTGGCGCGAGAGTTCGCGCTTGACCTGCAGCAGGATGTGGCCGTAGGTGCCGGCGCAGGAACAGCCGCCCCGG
Source organism: Chrysiogenales bacterium (assembly GCA_004525465.1). Taxonomy (GTDB): domain Bacteria; phylum Acidobacteriota; class Aminicenantia; order UBA2199; family UBA2199; genus UBA2199. The sequence goes on from SPCN01000083.1 coordinate 4,536, forward strand.
GTCTGGATGCCGAAGCGGTCATTGAGCAGGCGGACAATCAGGTTATGGTGCCGGTGCAGCGAATAAAAGGATATAATGCCCAGCCGGTTCTGCTGGCCGGCTTCAAGCACTTCGATGCCGGGATGCTCGTTCAGCTTTTTCAGCAACGTGTTCTTCAATTTCTCTTCGCGGGCCAGGATGGCGGTGCTGCCCATGTCTTCCTTGAGCTGGATGGCCAGGGCGGCGCGGATGGCCTGCAGGAAACCCGGCGTGCCGCCGTCTTCGCGAATCTCAATGTCGTCGTAGTACTTCTGTTCCCCCCAGGGATTGGTCCATAGCACCGTGCCGCCCCCGGGATGATCGGGCACGCGGTTGTGGTAAAGCTCCTTGCTGAGCACCATCACCCCCGAAGCGCCCGGACCACCCAGAAATTTGTGCGGAGAAAAAAACACGGCGTCCAGCCTTTGCTCGGTTTTCGTCGGATGCATATCCATGGCCACGTAGGGTGCGGCGGCGGCAAAATCAACAAAGCAATAGCCGCCGTGGCGGTGCATGATCTCGGCCATCTGCTGGTAGGGCGTATGGATGCCGGTGACGTTGGAACAGGCCGTGAACGAGCCGATCTTCAGTTCGCGGTGGGCGTGACGCTTGAGGATCTGTTCCAGGTGGGAAAGGTCGGGGAGGCCGTCAGGGTCACGGCGAATGATCTCCACGTGGCAGTAGCATTCGTTCCAGGATGTCTGGTTGGAATGGTGTTCCATGTGAGTGATGACGACCAGCGGCTTTTTGCGGCTGCGGCCCGGAAGTTTGCCGCAATACTGCTCCGGGATCCTTAAACCCAGGAGGCGTTGCAGTTTGTTGATGACCGCGGTCATGCCGAAACCGGAAAAAAAGATGGCATCTGTGTCTTTGGCGTGCACGTGGCGCTTGATGATCTGCTGCGCTTGACGGTAGGCTGCGGTCATGTTGGTGCCGGTCACCGTGGTTTCGGTGTGGGTGTTGCCGACGAACGGGCCTATCTGGTCGGCCACAAACTCTTCGATCGGCCGGTAAAGGCGGCCGCTGGCTGTCCAATCGGCATAGATGATGCGCCTTTCTCCGTTGGGCGTGGCGAAGGTTTTGTCGATGCCGATCACCTGGTTGCGGTAGGGGGTAAAATCTTTCACAAGCACCTCTCGGTCCTTTTTTCCCCCCATTTTATTTCATCTGCCGCTTGCAGTCAAGGGTTGGTAGTTCGATATTTGTCGTTCGACGTTGGGATATGTGGAATAGGTTGATGAGTTAAAGGGTTTAAGAGTTAATGGGTTAAAAGCAAAAATTTCGAACTATTGCTGTTTATTCAACTCTTTAACCCTTCAACCCGTTAACTCGTTAACTTTGTTTGGTACACGCCCAAGTTGTGGCAGATAATTGAATTGGGGTATAATCGCCGCAGGAGGAAATAGGAGCATGGCTGCGGTGGAATCATTCGGACTTGCCGATCTGGTTGTACTGGCAATATTCGGCCTGATCATCTGGTTTCTGCACTGGCTGGGGAGAAAATCCATGACGACGCGGCGAAAGCCCTGGGCACCAAAAGCCTGGCCGGAGATCTCCGAAGAGTCCGCTATTGACTACAATCCCGGCGGTCCCATCACGGACAAGCAGGCGCAAAAATTGTTCGAAGCGGTCCTGCAGGCGGCCATCCGCCAAAAGGCCGACACCATCCTCCTCGATGCCATCTCCGGGCGGCCCCAGGTGCGGTTGCGCCTGGACGGCCAATTCCAGGAGTTGGCGGGTGTCGGGGACACGGAGTCCTACCGTCGACTGGTTGCCCAGGCCCGGCGCAGCGCCGGGCTGCCGGAACCGGGCGATTCTTCAACGGGGGGCCGCGGCTCCTTTCTTCGCCTTTACCGCCATGGCCACTTGCGCGATGCCGGCCTTCGCGTTGAGAATGGAGAAATTTCTTACGCTTTTCAAGAAATCTCCAGGCGCAATCGCGCCGTGCGTTTCGAGCTGGAATCATATCGCGCCCCGGGCGGGGAGGCTTTGAAGATCTCCGTGCAACCGGAAATGCCTGTCGAGGGTACGCGCTTCGACCTGGGATTCGCCGCGGCCTCCGAGCGTAAATACATCGAGGCGGTTCGCTCTCGCAGCGGCATCGTGTTGCTGACCGGTCCCTGCAATTCAGGGAAGTCGACCGCCACCTACCGCGCCCTCGCCCTTCTGCGCGACCAGGGCCGGAAGATCATCACCGTGGAATGGCCGATCGAATGGATGCTGCCGGGTACCATCCAATATTGGGTTCGGGACGGAAGGAATTTCGACCTCCGGCTCGGCAAGTGCCTGCGCCGGGCCATCGATCAGAAGCCCGACGTACTGATGGTTCAGAACATCGATTGGATCGATTACAAGGATGCCATGGCAGCAATCGACTATGCCGCCTCGGGCGGGCTGCTGATCACGGCCGTACACATTTACGATTGCGCCCAGGCTCTGGCCAATATGCTGTGCCGTTATTTTTCGAAGCGGAGGCAGGCAGCGGCTGAAATGTTCAAGATCGTCGTGGCGCCGCGCCAGCTGTTCATGGTTTGCATGCACTGCGCCGAGGAATACCGGGTGCCGGCGAAGACATTGGCCGGGGCCGGGATGAGCGATCCTCCCGTCGCGGCCGACGGGCGTGTCGCCACCTGGCGGGGCCGCGGCTGCCCCTTGTGCGAAAACAACGGCAAACTCGGGTCGACCGCCGTATACGAGGTGCTGGACATAACCCCGGAAATGAGACGCTTCATCGAGAACGAGAATGATTGGAATTGGGACCAGGTCGATTACTTGAGGCGGCAGGCTTGGCGCCTGGGCATGCGCACCCAGCGTGAACTCGCGCTGGAAAGGGTGCTCGCCGGCGACATCAGCCTGCAGGAGGCGTTGCTGAACACCCGCAAACCAAAATGGCTGACCGCAGCGCAGGCATCGAGGCGAAGGCTGGCGGGCGGGGAAGCCTAGCGCTGCCGTTATGCTTGGTCACCGGGGCTGGACTTCATTGCCATTTTTGTATATAATAGCCATGTATTTAACAGGGTCCGGTAGGCTTTCACAAAATCCATGTCGATTTCCGGTTTTATCCCATGTTGAAATCAAAAAAGGAGCACTCTTTATAAAATGAACATGGAAGTATAATCATATGAAAATAACAGTCATTGTGCTTTTGATCTGGCTCATGTCATGGGTCGTCCCGCTCGACGTTGTAGCCGCGGATGACGTACTGCGATTGTCTCTCCGGGAAGCCCAGGAATACGCCGTGAAATTCAGTACCGACACGCGCAATTCCCGCATCGATGTGGCCATGGCCCAAAAGAAGATCTGGGAAACCACCGCCAGCGGGCTGCCGCAGCTCAACGCCTCCCTGTCTTACAGGGACAACCTGAAAATACCGACCACGCTGATCCCGGCCCAGTTCCTCGATCCGGACGCGGCCGCGGGTGAATTCATCGGCTTGAAATTCGGTACCCAGCACAACGCCACCATCGATGTCACCGCCACCCAGCTCGTGTTCAATGGTTCCTATATCGTGGCCCTGAGGGCAGCCAAGGTTTACCTGCAGTTGGCCAAGAACCAGCAAGAGAAAAAGGAGATCGATATCCGCGAAACCGTGGCCAACACCTACCACCTGATCCTGCTGGCCGAAAAGAACCGGCAGATCCTGCTCGCCAGTCTGGATAACCTGCGCCAGACCTGGCGTGAAACGGACGCCATGCATCAGGTCGGTTTTACCGAGGCGACCGCTGTCGACCAGCTGCAACTGGCAGTCAGCGACCTGGAAAATACCCTGGCCACGACCGGGCGACAGATTGAAACGGCCTACCGGCTGCTAAAACTGCAGATGGGCTTGGAACAGGATCGTCCCGTTGCCCTAAGCGATACCATGGCCTCGATACTGGCCGGCATGGCAACCGAGCTGCCGCCGCTGCAGGGATTCGATTTCTCCCGTTCCATCGATTTTCGGGTGCTGGAGACCCAGGAAAGATCCATGGCCCTGCTGCTGAAACGTGAAAAAGCGGAGTACCTGCCCACGGTCACGGCTTTCCTGAGCCTCAGTCAGTCGGCCATGCGTGACAAGCTAAATTTCTTCAGCAAAGGCGAAAAATGGTTCCCGGCATCCATTCTGGGCCTCAACCTGTCGGTGCCGCTCTTTACTTCCGGATTGCGGTCGGCCCGGGTAGCCCAGGCCAGGTTGGAACTGGAAAAAGCGCAGAATCTGAAAAAACAGGTAGCCGA
>SPCN01000400.1 GCA_004525465.1 Chrysiogenales bacterium
CCGACCGGGAATACATGCTGGCTTATTCCTATGACGCCACGGGTTTGGAATACCTGCCTGACGCCGTTTTGTTCGCCGAGCATGAGCGGGATGTGCAAAACGCCATGCGGATCTGTCAGCGTCACTCCATTCCCCTGATCCCGCGCGGCGCCGGTGTGGGTTATACGGGCGGGTCCCTGGCCGTCAATGGCGGCCTGGTGCTGGTTTTTACGCGCATGAACCGCATCTTGCTTCTGGATAAGGAGAATTTCCTGGCCGAGGTGGAGCCGGGAGTTATTACCGCCGACCTGCAGGAAGCGGCGGAAAAAATCGGACTCTTCTATCCGCCCGACCCGGCCAGTCTGAAGACCTCGACCATAGGCGGCAATGTAGCCGAAAATGCCGGCGGTCCGCGCTGTTTCAAGTACGGGGTGACCGCCAACTATGTCCTCGGGCTGGAGGCTTTCCTGATGAGCGGCGAAAAGATCCATCTGGGCGCGCACACCATCAAGAACGTGGCCGGCTACGATTTGAAAGCGTTGCTGATCGGTTCCGAGGGCACCCTGGCCGTGGTCACCAAGGTGATCTTACGCCTGCTGCCGCTGCCGCCGCGGCGCCTGCTTTTCCGCGTCGATTTCTCTACGCTGGCCGCCGGGGCCCGTTTCGTGCAGAGCGTCATCCAGGGCCATGTCCAGCCCGCGGTGCTGGAATTCATGGACAAAAGTTCCCTGCAGGCAGTATATGCCTATCAGGGCATGAGCGGCGACCCTCGCGTTCAGGCCGCGGTTCTGGTCGAGATCGACGGCAGTCCGGCCGAAGTAGCGGAAAGGGAAGCTTTGTTTAAGGAACAGGTCGACAAGGCCGCTCCGGTCCAATACGAGCGGGCCGCAACCTTCGCTGAACAAGAGGTCCTGTGGCAAACGCGGCGCAGCATTTCCCCGGCCATTGCCAAGCTGAAACCCAAAAAGATCAACGAAGACATCGTGGTTCCCGGCGGCCGCATCCCGGAAATGGTGGAATTCATCGAGGCGCTGGCCGCGGAATTCAACCTGTGCATCGTGCTTTTCGGCCATTTCGGCGACGGCAACATCCATACCAACCTGATGGTCGACCCAGAGGATGGCGAAGAGATGAAACGGGTGGCGATCGTCCTGGATAGAATATTCAAGCGCGTGATTGAGATGGGCGGCACCATCTCGGGAGAGCACGGCATCGGCCTGAGCAAGAAGCCCTTCATGCACTACCAGTTCGGTCCGCTGGAAATGCGGCTTTTCCGTGATATCAAAAAGGTGTTCGATCCTGACAACCTGCTCAACCCCGGCAAGATTTTTTAACGGCAGCAGGGTTTTACGCGAATCAAGACAGAACCTTTCAGGCCCGTGGTTCGTTATAATTAATGAAACAAGGAGAACCATGAAACCTAAAATTGCGGCGATCTCATTTTTATTATTGGTCGCGGTGTTTCTTTGCGGCTGCGACGTCAGCGTCAACCGCAGCGTCCATCTCCGCGACGGCGAACACAGCCGCGGCATGACCTCGGTCAACGGCAGCATCCATGTAGGGGCGCGCTGCGTGGTGGACGGCAATTGCCGCACGGTCAACGGCCGCATTGAAGTGGGTGACGACTCAAAGGTCGGGGACCTGAATTCGGTCAACGGCCGCATCCGCCTGGGGGCGAATGTCGACGTGGACGGCAATGCCAAGACGGTCAACGGCTCGATCAGCTGCGGCAGCGGCAGCAGGATCCACGGCCGCCTAAGCACGGTCAATGGCCGCATCGAATTGCGCAACAGCGAAGTGGATGAGGACGTCAGCACGGTCAACGGCGATGTCCTGCTGCGCGAAGGAAGCGTGGTCCGCGGCGACATCGTCATCAAGGGCCGGCACGGCAGTTTATTCGATCAGCCGCGCCTGGAGATCCGCCTCAGTGAAGGATCGCGGGTTGAAGGCCGCATCCTGGTCCGCGACAGCGATATCGAGGTCAAGGTCTACCTGGGCAAGGATTCGACCGTTAAGGGCGAGATCCGCAATGCCCAGGTGATCAAGGAATAGAAGACGGTGGACGGTACACGGCTGACGGTAGACGGCAAGAAAGGGATTTCCATATTATAGGCAGGATCAATGTTTTAGAAAGAAAGGAAAAATTCCAAATCACAAATTCCAAATAACAAATAAATCCCAAGCTCCAAATTCCAATAACCAAAACCAAGGCGATTCCTGGTTATTTTCTTAGTTTGGTCATTAGGGCATTGGAATTTAGGGCGGTTTTGACTTGCTAGCCGGCGAAAAGGGTGTGGGTGGAGTACCCCGGGTCAGAAGTCAGGTTGACTCCCAGTTTGCGCAGACCGGCCTCGTCGCCGGGGGTGGGCATGTGAGTCATGTGCACCTCGCAGGTGCGCAGTTCGGACAGTTTTTCCACCGCGGCCTGGGCGGCAGGATTGCTGCTGGCGCTGATGCCCAGGGCGATAAGGGTTTCATCTAAATTC
>SPCN01000459.1 GCA_004525465.1 Chrysiogenales bacterium
GCACTTTGGCAAAAAGCGAGCTCCTTGAGCGGCGGCAGCGAACCATTGCCAGGCAAGATCGACCCAACCATGGATGTCGACCTGAAAACAAAAAGCAGCTCAGGCAAAGAAAAAAAAGAAGATACCAAACCGCTGAAAATCAGTTTTAAATAAACGGCGTTTCCATGCCAAGGGCACCCTGTTTTTGGCCCGCTTGTTTTGTGTTATAATTCAATCCTTCTTTTAAGCCAACAGGAGAGCGCCATGGCGAAATTTTTCCTGACCACTCCGATCTATTATGTGAACGACGTGCCGCACATCGGCCATGCCTATACCACTGTCCTGGCCGATGTCATCGCGCGCTACAAGCGCTTGCGGGGTTTTCAGGTCATGTTTTTGACCGGAACCGATGAGCACGGCCAGAAAATCGAAAGGAGCGCCCTCAAGCAGGGCCTGGCCCCCAAACAACTCGCCGATGCCATGGTGGAGCAATTCAAGCAACTGTGGCAGGTATTGAACATCGGTTATGACCATTTTATCCGCACTACCGACGAAGAGCATATCAAGGGAGTGCAGAAGATTTTTGCCAGGGTCAAGGAAAAAGGCGATATCTACCTGGGGGAATATGCCGGCCATTATTGCATTTCCTGCGAAAACTTCATCCCTGAAAGCGCCGAAGAAACGGCCGACGGCAAAAGGACCTGCCCTGAATGTGGACGACCGACCGATAACCGGGTCAAGGAGAAATGCTATTTTTTCCGCCTCTCGGCTTACGGCGACAAACTGCTGAAATTCTTCGAGGAAAACCCCGATTTTGTCACCCCGCGCTCACGCATGAACGAAGTGGTTTCCTTCGTGAAAATGGGGCTGCGCGACCTGAGTGTCACGCGTTCCACCGTCAAATGGGGCGTGCCGGTTCCCGGCGATCCGCAACAGACCATATATGTCTGGTTCGACGCCCTTGCCAATTATATCACCGCCATTGATTATCTAAACGAAAGCGAACGCTTCACCGCTTTGTGGCCTGCCGACCTGCACATCATGGCCAAGGACATTCTCAAGTACCACGCCATTTACTGGCCGGCTTTTTTATTGGCAGCCGGACTGCCTCTGCCCAAAAAAGAATTGATCCACGGCTGGTGGTTGAAGGACGAGAAAAAAATGTCCAAGTCCAGCGGCAACGTTCTGGACCCCCATATCCTGCTCAAACATTTCAGTGCCGACGCTATCCGTTATTTCCTGATGCGCGAGGCCTCGATCGGCGCCGACGGCAATTTTTCCCACGAGGGATTCATTAATCGCGTCAACACCGACCTGACCAATGACTGGGCCAACCTGGTTTCAAGGACCACCGGCATGATCGATAAATATTTCAACAAAAGCTTCCAGGATGCGGGGCTGTATACGGAAAAAGAGCAAGACATCCAAAACGGCTACCTCGAGCTGGAAAAGAAAGTGCTGGACAATTTCGACCAATACCAGTTCAACCGCGGCCTTGAAGAAATCTTTGAATTCATCAACCGCCTGAACCGCTATATCGTCGATGCCCAGCCCTGGAACCTGGCCAAAGACCAAACCAACCTGCCGCGCCTGGCCGGAGTTTTAAAAACCCTGGCCCGGGCCATCCTGAGCGTCAACACCCTGCTTTCCCCTGTGCTTCCTGACACCACGGCCAAGGTGCGCGCCATATTCAACTCCGTTGACCTCGAACTCGGCTGGAAAAAACTTCCGGAAACCTTTGCCATCAACCCCGGCGAACAGCTTTTCCCGCGCGTGGACAGCAAGGTTTTTTTCGGCGAAACTGAAGCTAGTCCGTCGTTGTCAACCGTCCAGGATGTCGCCAATGCCAACGTCATCGAAATAGAAGATTTCAAAAAAGTGCAGATGGTCGTGGCTATGGTGCTGGAAGCGGAGAAAGTTGAAAAAGCCGATAAGTTACTGAAACTGAAAATAGACACCGGCGACGGCACCCGCACCCTGGTGGCCGGCATCGCCCAATATTACAAGCCCGAAGACCTGGTCGGCAGGAAGATCATCATCGTCAAGAACCTGAAGCCGGCCAAGCTGCGCGGCATCCTTTCCCAGGGCATGATCCTGGCCGCCTCCGACGCCGGCAACCGCCCCTATATTCCCATCCTGCCCGACGACAC
>SPCN01000487.1 GCA_004525465.1 Chrysiogenales bacterium
GGCTCCCTCGCTTTGGGCGATGGCGCCGGCTTTCTTGTGCATCAGGTACTTGCAGATCACGCAGACGTACGGTTCGTGGCGGGTTCCGAACAAGCCGGCGAACTTTCCCTGGAACAGGTCCTCCCTGGGGATGACGATCAGTTTAATGGGCTGGCCGGCGGCGAATTCCTCGAGCCGGTCGCGCAGGCGGAACACCTTGGCCGTTTCGTTTTCGGAAATCCCGAAATGGAGCAGGACGGGCATGACGCCGCGCTTCATCATCAGGAAAGTAGCCACCGGTGAATCGATGCCTCCGGAGATCAGTGAGACGAGCTTGCCGGCACTGCCCACCGGGAAGCCGCCGAAGCCCCGGATCTTTTCGCTGAACAGATAGAGGTGGCGGTGGCCGATCTCGATGTGCAGTTCGAAGTCCGGGTCTTTCAGCCTGACCGGCGTGCCGGTCTGCTCACTGATGATGGCGCCGATCTCTCTTTCCACGCCCATGGAGTCGGGAGAGAAGTCCTTGGCGATGCGCTGGCAGCTGACCCGGAAATTGCTGCTGCATTTGATCTCCGGGAAAAAACGGGCGATCTCGTTTTTCAATGCGTCGTAGTCCCTGTCCAATTCAAAAGCCGGGCTGTAGGAATAGACGCCCAGGACCTTTTTCAGGTCGGGGAGATCATTGATGCCGCGGATATAGATCCGGCCGCGCTCGGCGCTGATTTTGGCAAAGGCATGCCCCTGTTTTTTCAGGAAGCAGGCCAAATCATTTTTGAGTTTCTGTTCGAATTGGCCGCGGTTCCGGCCCTTGAGGCTTATCTCGCCATAGCGGACGATGACGGCCCGGTCGTTCATGGCTGCAGGCCGCGCAGGTAGTCGAGCAGGATCTTGCCGGTGCGCGGCCTGAGGTATTTTTCAAGGGCCAGCCGCTGTCCGGCCAATAGCGCTGCTTTCAGTTCGCGGCGGGTCAGGATCTCGTGGCACAGGGCCGCGATCTTGATAAAGTTTTTTTCGCGCACCAGCATACCCCCGCCGTTCATGGTCTCGGCGACAGCGCCGGCGTCGAAGGCCACGACCGGAATATCCAGGTGGAAGCATTCCACGACCGGAGCGCAGAAACCTTCGTGCTCGCTCAGGTGCAGATACAGGTGCGACAGTTTCGCGTAGGAAACCACTTCGGCCAGGGGAACATGGCCGCTGAAATGGATGTTTTTCACCTGCAGCCTGCTGATCAGGTTCTGCAGGGCCGAAAAATAACGCTCGAAGCCGCGGTATTCGCCGACGATGAACAGGCGGGAATCGGGGTTGAAATGTTTTTGATACAGGTGAAATGCCGTGATCACGTCTTCGACTTTCTTGTTGGGGATGATGCGTCCGATAAAAAGAAAGTTGCTTTTGCCGTCGGCAAAGATTTCACTCAGGACCGGCAGCAGCGGCAGGTCGAATTTTGAAAAATCCATGACCAGGGGCAGTACGCCGGTCTGCTTGAACCCGGCCGCGACCAGTTCGCTGCGATTGTATTCGGAATCGCCCAGGGCCAGGTCGACTTTGTCGGCCAGGCTTTTCAGCTCCACCCGGCCTTTGAAGCAGTCCTTGGCCAGAATGCGGTGAAAATCAAGAAAAAAATGGTACGGGGTAATGTTGTGATAGATGATAACTTTTTTATCCGCGAGGCGCAGGAATTTTTTGGTCACCGGCGAGCCGATGGAAAAGTGAAAAATAACCACGTTTTCCGGAGCTGAAAAACGGTCGTATTCGAGATAATTGTGAACCTGATGGGCGTAACGCGGATGAAAGTGCAGGGTGAAGATCTCGGATTCAATGCCGTGGGCCCGCAAAAAATCCCTGATCTCCAGGGCTTCGTTGCCGATGGCATCGCCGTAGGAATAGGAAGTTAAAAATTGATGGACTTGCATTCAGGACGGCAGTTTCTTTTCCAGGGCCCGCTCCCTGTTTTCCAGAAATTCGATCTTGTCCTCCAGAATCCTGATCTTGGTTTTCAGAAGTTCTTCCTCGGTTTTA
>SPCN01000378.1 GCA_004525465.1 Chrysiogenales bacterium
CTCAGGTAAATATTATTGAAACCTGGATCGACGACCTCGACATGGCCGGGGTACTGGCGCAACTGGAACGGCTGATCGCCCACGGCGCCCCAAAACAGGTCATCACCGCCAATGTCGATCAATTGGTGATGAAAAGGAGAGAGGCGGAGATCGAGAGGATTTTCCGCAACGCCGCCCTGGTCGTAGCCGACGGCGTGCCTTTGCTTTGGGCGGCACGCTTTTTAAAAACCCCATTGTCGGAGCGTATCAACGGCACGGATCTGCTGGAAAAAACCTGCGAACTTTCAGCCCAAAGAAACTTTTCCGTGTTTCTGCTGGGGGGCTCGGAAGGGGTCGCGGCAAATGCCGCCGGCAACCTGCAAAAACTGTTCCCCGGGTTGATCGTTTCCGGAACCTATTCGCCTTATTACGGTTTTGAAAACGATGCGGATGAGAATAAAAAGATCGTCGCTCTGCTCAATGAGAAAAAGATCGATATTTTATTTACTTCCCTGGGTTTTCCCAAAGGCATAAAGTGGATCGACCGCCATCTGCCAGCCTGCGGCGTCCCCCTGGCCATCGAAGTCGGAGCCAGCTTTGTTTTTGTCGCCGGCAAGATCAAGCGGGCGCCGCGCTGGATGCAAGAAAACGGCCTGGAGTGGCTCTGGCGCCTGATCCATGAGCCGCGCCGGTTGTGCAAAAGGTATTTGCTCGATGACCTGCCTTTTTTTTATTACCTGCTCAGACAAAGATTATCCGTCAGCAAACCGGGGCGCACGGTTTAAGGCGTGGACTGCTTATCGATCCCCAGGCGCTTCATCTTCTTGTGCAGCCCCTGGTAGGTCATGTTGAGCTCGCGGGCAGTGCGCGATTTGTTCCCGTTATTTTTGGCTAGCAGGCGGAGCAGAAGGGCGCGCTCGTCCTCAGGTTCAACTTGGGCAGCGAATGAGGCAGTCTGGCCAGGGTCGGCCGCGGGTTGGCGGATCGTGTCGGAAATGAGCTCGAAGTCGATCATGCAGTTGGCGCCGGCCAGGTTGACCAAGCGGTGCACCTCGTTTTTCAGTTGGCGCACGTTGCCCGGCCAGGGATATTCCTTGAGGGCGCGGAAAGCATTGACCGAATAGCCCTTGACCTCCCGGCCGTATTGACGGGAGAAAAACAGGGTGAAATGGTTGATCAGCGGTGCGATGTCCTCGCGGCGCTCGCGCAGCGGCGGCAGGGTGATGGTGTGGTGCACCAGTCGGTAGTAGAGGTCGCTGCGGAATTTTTTGGCTGCGATCAGTTCCTGCAGCTGGGAGTTGGTCAGCGAGACGATGCGCAGGTCGACTTGAATAGGCGTCACGCCGCCGACCCGGAAAAACTCGTGCTCCTCCAGGGCGCGCAGCAGCTTGGCCTGCAGGCTTCGGGGCATCTCGCCGATCTCATCCAGTAGCAGGACGCCGCCCGAGGAAAGTTCCAGCTTGCCTTTTTTCTGGGCGTGGGCGCCGGTGAAGGCCCCCTTTTCGTGACCGAAGAATTCCGATTCCAGGAGGTTTTCCGGGATGGCGGCGCAGTTGATGGCCACCAGCGGCTTGTGACGGCGGTCGGAATGGCGGTGGATCAGCTGGGCGAACAGCTCCTTGCCGGTGCCGCTTTCGCCCTGGATGAGGATGAACAGCTCGGAGGCGGCGATCCTCTTGGCCTCGTTGATCAATCGTTTGAACTCGGGATTGATGGTGTTGATCGTTTCCTCGGCCCCATCTGAGCCATCCGTCACAACTGCCGCATCACCGTTTTCCGGAACCAGCTGGGCCACCAGCTCGATCTGTTTGGCGAGAGTGTGCAGGAATTTTTCGACCTTGTGCAGCGGGCGCCTGTTCCCGGGCGGGGGGAAGTACAACAGCAGGGCGTCGCTGTCGTGCAGCTTCAAGGGGAAGGAATAAAAATGCTCGCCCAACCTCCCCGATATTGCCTCGTACGAGCGGATTTGGCCGTAGGCGTCCGGGGCCTGGCGGACGATCTCCAGCAGCATCGCCTCGTCCTCGGCGTGGCGGTATGAATAGACGGGCCCGTCCTGGCCGCGGCAGGTCAGTACCAGGTTGCCGAAGTTGCTGAAGATAGAGAGATAGTTGGACAGGCTGAGCAGGTACTCGCTCATGCTGCGACACTTCAGGCCGTCGGCCAGCAACTGCTTGAGCACCTCCAGGGCCGTGTCGCTGATATAGTGGGTCTCGATGTCCTTGGTGCGCTCGGCGGCGCGCCGTCCCATCTGCTTGAAGACCGGGATCAGCTCCGGGGCGGCCTTGAACTCGGTGAGGTCGCCGCGCTTGAGGAAGAACTCGCAGCTCTTGAGCAGGAACGACTCGTTGACGTCAATGCGCGCCTCGCTGACCCGGCCGCCCTTGACGTAGGTGCCGTTCCTCGAGCCCAGGTCGTTGATGTCGATGTGGTCCTCGCCGACGGACACCTGCAGGTGGCGGCGCGAGACGCAGTCCTCCTTGACCACCAGGTCGTTCTCCGCAGCCCGGCCGATGGTAAAGACCTTCTTGTCCAGTGGAAACTTGCGGATGAAGCCTTCCTGGAAGTAGAGCAGGTATTTCATAGCAGGAATTATAAAC
>SPCN01000272.1 GCA_004525465.1 Chrysiogenales bacterium
GTTTCTTCGCTATGTGGAGGATATAGGGCCAGGATATGGTCTAACATTCATGAATTATATTTTTTCCCCGCTTCTTTGTCAAATCGAGCGCAATGCGCTGTATTGCCGACTCCATCATGTCGGAGCAATTCATTGAAATCGCAGCGGATCTGGGATATAATGCCAAAGGATGAACAAAAAATGGTTTTTTATTCTTGCTTTCGCGCTTTTTTTGGCCCAATGCAAAAATCAATCCGCAGGCGGCAAAGTTCCGCCTCCCGTTGACCGGGCCGCGGCCGACGAAAGCAAAGTTATCCTGACGATCACAGATGTTTCCCTGACCAACCGCGACCTGAAAAATTTCATCAAGCTTCAATACTCGGATGTTTTTAAACAGAAAAACAACGACAAACTCCTTTCCCGTTTGTTCGATGTCTTTTGCGAGCAGCAGGTCATTTGCTTCAAGGCCAATCAGGACAATATCCAGGTGGGAGATGATGAAATCAACGAATACCTGAAGGAAATCCAATCCCGGCGGCAGGACCTCGACATCGATCGGGAGATGATCCGCAACGTATTGAAAGTGCAGAAATATTTGCTTGCCAGAGCGTACAAGGACATTGAAGTCAGCGATAACGAAACCGCAAAATTTTATGAGGCGAATTTAAGGGAATTTCAAAAAAGCGAAGAGATACAACTGTTTCAGATCCTGGTCAAGGACCGGGAAAATTTGCTGGCCATCCGTTCGGAACTTCTCAATCAACCCTCACGCTTTGAAGAAATCGCCCGCAGCAAATCGCTTTCTCCTGAAGCGGCCAACGGCGGAGCCATGGGTTTTTTTGAAAAAGGCATGCTGCCCCAAGAGATGGAGGAGGTCGTTTTTTCCCTGAAAGTGAACGAGATCAGCCCCATCGTGGAGTCGCCTTACGGCTTTCACCTGTTCAAAATCACCCAGAAAAAAAAATCGCGGATGCTTTTGCTGGCGGCTGTGAAGGATGAAATCAGAAGCAAGCTGCTTTCCGCCAAGCTCTCGGCCGCCTATGAAGAATTCTCAAAGGAATTGCGGGACGAAGTCCCGGTGCGCATCGATCAAAAAAATCTGTATTTTACCTATATAAAATCGGATTCCGGAGTAAACTAAGATGAAAACAAAAATTTTTCTGACAGCGATTGTTTTTCTGACAATTAGTCTGGGCTTCGCCGCCGCGGAAATTGTCGAAGAAATTTACGCGGTGGTTAATGATGAGGCTATAACCGGCAGCGAATTGAAAAAATTCGAGATGGAAATGGCGCGTTCCCTGCAGGCTGAATTGCAAGGTGAAGCGCTGGCGCAGGCCATGCAGGAATTCAAAAAAGAGCTGCTGGAGAAATTCATTGAGCAGAAACTGCTGCTGTCCAAGATCAAGGAGAAGAACTACGACGTCGAGGCCGACGTGGAGACGATCCTTCAGGAGATCAAGAAGCAGAACAACATCGCCTCCGACGACGAGCTGAAGGCCGCCCTGGCGCGCGAGGGGATCGAGTTCGCCACCTGGAAGGACCAGTGGAAAGAGCGGCGCAAGCAGGAACGGCTGGTTTGGGACGAAGTCGGATCCAAGATCAAGATCGACAATCCGCAGATCATGGAGTATTACCGCAAGAACGAGGAACAATTCAGGGTGCCGGCAGAAATCACACTGAATTGCATATTTCTGAAGAAAAGTGAAGACGGTATCAAGCCGCAGGAAAAGATGGATCTGATCGCAGCGGAACTGAAGCCCGGTCTTTTCGAAGAAGTCGCTAAAAAACATTCGGAACTCCCCGACGCCGCCAACAGCATTGCCCTGGGAAAATTCAAAACAGGGGAACTGGACAAGAATTTGGAAGCAGCGGCTTTAAAGCTGAAAAAGGATGAATATTCGGACTGGATCGATGCCGAAACCGGCTGGTATATCATCCAACTGGCCGAATTCAGCGCGGCCAGGGTCCGCGAGGTAAAAGATGTCCGCGAAGACATCGTCCAGAAGCTGCGCGAAGAGCAGCAGCAGGTCAAGTTGAAAGACTACCTCGGCCAGTTAAGAAAAGAGAGTTATGTCAATATCTTGAAAGAATACAAGTGAATTTTTCGGCTTTAATCAAAGTGGCTCCTGTTCCTGGAAGAAATTAGCGGCCGGCCCGATTGCCGTGGGATTTTATCGGCAGCGGATCCTTCAGAACGGGATGCCTGCGCTTTCGAGGACCTTTTTCTGTATAGCGACGATCTCCAGATTTTTTTCTATTCCCAGGGCCAGGGCTTTTTGAAAAAGGTCGGGAGACAGCGGTGACCCTTCACAAAATGATTGTACCTCTATCAACGCCCCGTCAGCATTTGAAACGATATTGATATCGTTGTCGATACGTGAATCTTCTTCATAATCCAAATCGACCAGGATCTCCTTGTCGCGCACGCCGATTGAAACCGCAGCGATGAACTGAAAGCCGGGGAAATCGGCGATCATTTGCTCATAAACCAGGTACTTAAGCGACAGGATCAAAGCCAGGAAGCCGGCGTTCAAAGATGCGCAGCGGGTGCTGCCGTCGGCCTGGATGACGTCGGCATCCAGGGTGATGGTCCTTTCACCGATCTCTTTCAAATTGAGCACTGTGCGCAGGGCGCGGGCGATGAAACGCTGGATCTCGCCGCTGCGGTTGTTGATCTTGCCCCGTTCGCGCAAGATGCGTTGGTTTCCGGATGATCCGGGCAGCATGGCGTATTCAGCCGTGACCCAGCCCTGGCCGCTTTTTCTTAGAAAAAACGGGGTCCGGTCTTCCACAGTGGCAGTAGCTACCACCCGGGTATTTCCTTGTTCACACAATACCGACCCCGGGACGTTCCTGACGTAGTCCGCTACAAAGGCGATGGGACGCAGTTCGTACGCGGTCCTGTTATTGTCTCTCACTTGCTTCTCCTTGCGGCTTGGTTTTCCAGCGGTTATGAAACCAGAACCACTGTTCGGGGAATTTTCTTATCTGGGCTTCGATCAGCCAGGTCAACTGCTGGGTCAGTTCAGTCAAGGCAGCTGGATTCTGGCCTGAGACCGGGTAATCTATTTCCGGCAGGATGTCGAGGATGATCTCCTGTCCCTGGTAATGAAGAAAAACCGGGACCACGGGAATGTTCTTTTTCAGGTACAACTGCGATACTGTGGTGATGGCGGTTGCTTTTTTGGCAAAGAAATCGACAAAGACCCCTTCGCGCGGCACTGTATTCTGATCGATAAGCAGGTAAACGATTTCGTTGCTGCTCAGACGTTTGAGGATGGTTCTCAGTGAACCCTGCTTGTAAATGATCCGCGAACCCATGGCTTCCCGGAATTCCTTCACTTTTTTTTCGATGAGGACATTGTCCATGGGCCTGGCGATGCTGTGGATATCTTTGCCCAGGCCGGCGTTCAGGATTAAGGGGATCCATTCCCAGTTGCCGAAATGGGCGGAAAAAATTATCAAACCCCGATTTTTTTGCAAAGCTCGGACGATGATCTGGAGATTGTTGACGCGGGACCGGGACAGAATGGCCTGGGAGTCTCGGCGGGCGAAGGTGCGGGCGATCTCGATGAAAATGCTGCCGAAATGGTTATAAATATTTTTTTTCAGCCCGGCCAGAAAA
>SPCN01000303.1 GCA_004525465.1 Chrysiogenales bacterium
AACTGGTGGCCAATGAAACGTTCAACCAGGGAAATTTCAGCGCTGAGACCACGATCACCGAATAGGGATTGAAAAGCTGCGCGTCGCCCTCGACCAGGACAGCCAGAACGTCGATCTCCTTGCGGTGGGCCAGCCAGGTGGAGCGGTCGACCAGGCAATAAGCGGTTTTTTCGTTGGCAATGCGCAGCGTTGCCTCCATACCGCTACCGCTCTCCATGTACCAGCGGCCGGTCGGATGGAGTCCGGCCTGCTTCCACAATTTCATTTCCTTCTTGTGGGTTCCGGAATCATCGCTGCGGGAAACAAAAGCGGCGCCGATGGCTGCGATCTTAGCCAGGGCCGCAGCAACCGGCAGGCCGCGGCCGCCAGCCGGATCGCCCACCGGCCCGACCAAAACAAAATCGTTGTGCATGACATCCAGTCGTTCGACAGCAAAACCATCGGCCACGAATTGTTCTTCGGACTCGCGGTCGTGGACCAGCAACACATCGGCATTGCCGTCGCGGGCCAGGCGCATGGCCTGGCCGGTGCCCACGGCAATGATCCTTACCGTGCAGTTGAATTTTTTTTCAAAGGGCGGGATCAGGGCGTCAAAGAGGCCCGAATCCAGGGTCGATGTGGTTGAGGCCAGGATCAGCGTGTCACGGCCTGGCAGGGAAGGTGAAAAAACCAGGACCTGAAAAATCAGCGCCAAAGCCAGGTAAACTTTTTTCACTTTGTCTCCTAACCTGAAAAGGATTCTCGCGCCGCCAGGGAGGATTTCATTTGATGCGCACCCTTACCCCGCCTTTGTTTTCAGTCACCTGTCCGATCAGGTAAAAATCCTCGTTCATCCTGTTCAATGCGAACTCAACCCGGGATAGGTTCCTGGGTTCGATGACCAGCACCATGCCGATGCCCATGTTGAACACCCGGTAGCGTTCGGCTTCCGAAACATTGCCGGCCTGGACCAGGAAAGAAAAAATCGGCGGCACAGGCCATGCTTTTTCAATTACCACCGCAGTTTCTTCAGGCAGAATGCGCGGAATGTTCTCCAGCAGCCCGCCGCCGGTGATGTGGGCCATGCCCTTGAGCAGTTTCCCTTCGAGCAGGGTCTGGACCGGTTTCAGGTAGGAACGGTGCACGCGCAGCAATTCCTCAGCGATGGGCGCTTCCAGCTCACTCACTTTGCTGCTGGTTTTTAAGTTGAGTTTTTCAAAAACGATTTGGCGGGCCAGGCTGTAGCCATTGGTGTGCAGCCCGGTTGAAGGCAAGCCGACAAGCAGGTCTCCCTTGCGGATGGTCTTGCCGTCCACCACATTTCCCCGACCAACGATGCCGACGATGAAGCCGGCGATATCGTATTCTCCCTCCTGGTAAAATCCGGGCATTTCCGCGGTTTCGCCGCCAAGCAGGACCATTTCGTTTTCCAGGCAGCCGTCCAGCACGCCGGAGATGACCTCGCTGACGATTCCCGGCTCAACCCGCCCCGAAGCCAGATAATCCAGGAAAAACAGGGGCCGGGCCCCGGAAACCAGAATGTCGTTGACGCAGTGGTTGACCAGGTCGCGTCCGACCGTATTGTGCACGCCGGTCATAAAAGCGATCTTCAATTTGGTGCCCACGCCGTCGGCCGAAGAGACCAGGATCGGATTCTTGATGCCGCCTTTCAAAGGGAAAAAACCGCCGAACTTGCCTATCTCCTGCACCCCCAGGCGACCGACCATGGATTTGATGCGCTTGACCGCTTCGTTGCCGCGATTAATACTGACCCCGGCCTGCTCATAGGCGCTTTTTTTCATCTTTGACTCCTCCCGGCTTGACGGGCAAGCTGATTTTAGCATAAAAAAGGTCGGGCCTCCAGTTGCTTATTGAGGACTATTGAATAAACGCCGCAACCACTTTACAATGATTGCAGGTTGAGAGATTCGCCATAATGAGGAAAAATGGAACACCGATCACCTGCTCTTTTGGCACGAGTGGCTTAGACCGCAACTTGAAAATGGAAGAAATATTTTTCCGGAACTGCCGTGAATTTCTGCAAATGGTCCGCGTCGGCTTATTTCTGCCCCGCTGCCGCAATTGCGGACTGGACCTGGTCCTGAGCGAGGAAATAGTGATTTGCCGGAACTGCCGGGAGAAAATTGTGCCGAGCGCGGAAAACCAGTGCCGGATTTGCGGCAAATTCGTCGCCCAGGGAATTGAAAACTGCGGCTCCTGCCTGCTGCGGCCTCCCCCCTACCGCCGCCACCTATCCTATGCCGCCTATGAAGGAACCCTGCGCGAGATCATCATTCTCTATAAATACGGAGAGATTGAGCCACTAAAAAGTTTTCTGTCCGCTCTTTATCTGAACATAATCAAAAGAGAACTTTTCCCGGAATTCGACGCCGTGGTCCCGGTTCCGGCCGACCTGCGAAGGAGACACGGCTTCCAGCCGGTTCGCGCCATGGGCCGGGTCCTGGCCAGCCGCCTGGGGATCGAATTCATGCCCCGTTTGCTGCTGAAGAAAAAATCCACGCCGCCCCAGGTCGGCTTGTCGCAGGCGCAAAGAAAAACCAACCTGGACGGCGCCTTCTGTCTGGCTGCCGGGAAAAAACCATCCGGCCTGCACATCCTGCTTATCGACGACGTGACCACCACCGGCATCACCATAAAAAAATGCGCCTTGGTGTTGAAAAAAGGCGGCGCCCGGGTGACGGCACTCACTCTGGCGCAATCCTGTTTTTAAAAACATTTTTTTATGGCATTTTTTTCGTTTTCCATTAAGATGACCGACAGAGGAAATACCAATGATTAAAAAACATCAAAAACGCATCGCACTGATTACCGCCTGCGCTTTTCTCTTCCTGCTGCACCTGTCTTCCCTGGCCATGCAAGCGGAGAACGCGCCGGACCGGAACGACAATGGAAAGTACAGAACCGGCGCCGGCCTTAAAAAATGGCCGGAGACGTTCATTTTAAAAAAATATTTTTCTATTGCTATTTATAACCATATCCGTTATATTAGTCAACGGAGGAAACAAAAATGATCAAAAAACAACAAAAATGGATCGCTGTATTGGTGACGCTGACTTTCATGTGGCTGCTGCAGGTTTCTACCATGCCCGTGGCCGCCGCCAGCGCCGTGGAACAGATCGGTTCGGCTAATACCGAAAAGGCGCCGAGTTTCATTGAAGAAGAGGGAGATAGCTCATACCAGCCCAAGAAAAAAAGCGCCCTGCCCCTCATCCTCGGCGTAGTGGCCGTAGGCGCCCTGGCCGCGGTCCT
>SPCN01000151.1 GCA_004525465.1 Chrysiogenales bacterium
CATACCAATGTCCAGGCCGCCCATGATGTCTTCAGCCCCGAACTGCTGAAAAACTATTTCGGAAACTACTTGAAGGAATTCAACATTCCCTTGAACGAATTTTTGGCCTTCGGCCGGGTTAATCGTGAAGACCAGCAGGAAAATTTTTCCATGACCGTGGCCGCCGTGAAAAATTCCGCCTTTGTCAACGGCGTTTCCACTCTGCACGCCCAAGTGGCCAAAGATATTCTGAAAAATCTCTGGCCGACCGTGCCGTTGGAGCATGTTCCCATTCAATCGATCACCAACGGCATCCACATTCCTTCCTGGGTTTCTTTTGAAATGAACGACTTGTTCGAAAGGTATCTGGGCGGCAAGTGGCGCGAAAAACAGGATTACCGCGATGCTTGGGAAAAGGTGCTGAATATCCCCGATCCCGAACTCTGGAACGTGCATGAGATTCGCCGCAGGCGTCTGATCGCCTTCACTCGCCAGCGATTGCAAAAACAACTGATTGCCAAGGGTGCCTCGAACCTGCTGGTCAGTGAATCGCAGGAAGCCTTGAATCCGGTGGCCCTGACCATCGGTTTCGCCCGCCGCTTCGCAACCTACAAACGCGCTTACCTTATCTTCAAAGATCGGGAGCGCTTGCTTAAAATACTGAATAATCCGGAACGGCCTGTGCAGCTGATCTTCGCCGGCAAGGCCCATCCCCAGGACCAGGCCGGCAAGGAACTGATCAAAGACATCATTTCTTTCATGTCCACAGAACACCTGCGCGGCAAAATCGCTTTTATTGAAGACTATGACATCAACGTGGCCCGCTACCTGGTTTCTGGTGTTGATATTTGGTTGAATACGCCGCTGCGGCCCTTTGAGGCTTGCGGCACTTCGGGCATGAAGGCCGCTTGCAACGGAGTCTTGAATTTCAGTGTTTTGGACGGCTGGTGGGACGAGGCGTATGACTTGAAGAACGGTTGGGCCATCGGCAACCGCGAAGTCTACACCGACAAGGAATACCAGGACGAGGTCGAAAGCAAGGCTATTTATTCCATTCTTGAAAAAGATATCATTCCCCTGTTTTACGAAAGGGGCGCCGATGGCCTGCCGCGCGAATGGATCCGCATGATGAAGCATTCCCTGGTCACCATCGCCTCGCGCTACAATACCAATCGCATGGTCAAGGAATATTTCAGCAAATTCTATAAAAACGCTTCGGACAACTACGCCAAGCTGAGCGCCGATGGTTTCTCCGCCTGCCGTGAACTGGTCAAGTGGAAGGGCAGGATGAAGAACGAATTCCCGGCTGTGCGCGTCGAGAACGTTCAGGCCGACACCAACCGCACTTACAAGAGCGGCGAGCAGTTCCGTCTGCAGGCCGACCTTTTTTTAGGCAAGACCCAACCAGGGGAAATACGGGTCGATGTATATTACGGCACCATCGTTGGCGATGACATTTTACAGAGTTCTGCCTTGGTCCCATTGGACAATGTTGAAAAAATCGATGAGAGCCGCTTCCGCTTCAGCGGTGTCATCCACTGCGCCCGCACCGGCAGCTTCGGTTTCAAACTGCGTGTCACGCCTTTTCATCCGCTACTGAGCGATCCCAATCAGATGAACTTGGTGCTTTGGAGTTAGGAATCCAAACAGAGATAGGTTTAAGGCATACGGTAGACGGCAACTAAAGAACGCAACCTTTCCCCCTGATATTATCGAATTTGCAGCCGTTTAAGGTGATTTTCTTAGGTAGTGTGTTTGGCTTTCACCGTCTGCCGTCAACCGTAAACCGGACACCGATAACAGTTCAAGATCATTTAGGCTCTAACAAGGCCATATAGAACAGATCGTTGTTCAGTTCAGAAGGCAAGAGATAACAGCCGAATTTCGTTTTCTGCACCCGGTAGTGGTATTTTTCCAGCAGCGGCTGAATGGCCACCGCCTGCAGTCCGCGGCTAGCGGCAACTTTTTCCACCACGCCCTCGCTCTCTTCATGGATAAATGAGCAAACGGCATACAACCAACGGGCATGCGGGAAGCGTTCGACCAGGCTGGCCAGCATGAGACGTTGCTGCCGTGAATTTTTTTCGATCATTTCCTTGCTGATCTTGCTTTTTAAATCGGGATTTTTGCGCAAAGTGCCGCTCGAGGTGCAAGGGGCATCAAGGATGATCAGGTCGGCTGCCTCCCGGTCGTGCGGATATTTGAAGATATCGGCAACGAAAGGGAAAATCGTATCCAGGTGCAAACGGCGGATGTTTTGCTCGAGCAGGCGCAGCCGCTGCGGGTTGACATCGCTGGCCCATATTTTTATATCAGGTCGCAGGCAGGCCAGGGTCTGTGATTTGCCCCCCGGGGCTGCGGCCACGTCGCAGACTGTCTTCTCGGCAGTAGCGGCCGCCAGCAGCGCCACCGCTTGAGAACCGGTATTCTGGACATAAAATCCGCCCAATTGCTCCGGCTTTTCCAGTACCTGGCCGGCGGCCTTGGTTTCGAAACAATCCAGTTGTGGCAATTCACGGAAGGGGATGCCGGCGCTGGTCAAGGCCTGGCGCGCCTGATCCATGCTCATCTGCTTAGGGTTGAAACGCAGGTGAAAAACGGGTTCGCGGTCCAGGTATTCCAGGTCCGCTTCCGATGCGGCGGACACCTGCTGCAGGCTGGCGAGCAGCTGTGCCGAAATGGAGAATTTCAAGCCAGGGTTTTCGCTGCTGCTGATGGAGTTTTTTACCTCCTGCTTGCGGCGCAGCAATTGGCGCAAAACGGCGTTAACAAAAGGTTTCTCTTTCTTGGCTACGGCATTCACCACTTCGTTGACCACTGCGTACTCGGGATAGGAATCGGAATACAACAGCAGGAAAACAGCGATTTTCAAAAATACATACGTGGCCGCGGCCGGCGCCTGGCTTTTGTTTTTCAGGAAAAGGCCGATAACATGTTCCAGGGCGATGTCCTTGCGCACGACCCCGTACACCGTGCGTGTCAGCGCATTTTTGTCGCTGGCGGCATAATGCTCCAAAAATCTTGTCAACAACATACGCAGATTGGTTTGTGGGTCGGTGTAATAATCGCACAGGACGCTGGCGGATGGGGTGATGAATTTCACGATAACAACTCAGGGAAGCGGTTTCCCAGGGAAAATTGCCAGGGGCTCATTGCCTTTTTGCCATCGGGTTGAATATTAGTAATTTCCAGGACCGTCTTCAAACCGCAACCGACCAGCAGGCCTTGGGAGTCCAGGGCCAATATTTGGCCTGTCTGGCCGTGGTGTTCTTTGCCGGATACTCTGGCGTTGAGGATTTTAATCTGCCGCTTTTCCAGGCTGAAAAACAACCCAGGCCAAGGTGTGAAAGCCCGTAGCCGGTCGTAAAGGCGTTGGGCCGGCAGCCGCCAATCAACCCGACCTTCGCTTTTTTTGACCGCCGGCGCCAAAGTAGCCAGGGAATCGTCCTGGGGATGCTTGCGGATCTTGCCCGAAAAAATCTGCTTTAATGTGTGCAACAGGAAGGGAGCGGCCCTTTCACCCAGGCGCAGCTGATAGGAGGCGGTGGTGTCGTCGGGACGGATGGCGATCTCTTCCTGTGCCCAGACCGGACCGGCATCCATGCGGCCGCTGATCTCAAAAACGGTTATGCCGCTGCGGGTCTCTCCATTTTCAAGGGCGCGCTGCACCGGCGCGGCCCCGCGGTAGACGGGCAGCAGAGAAAAATGGACATTGATCGTCCTGTAACGAGGCAGGGAATAGAGGGCGCTGGGAATGAACTGGCCGTAAGACACGGCGACGGCGATGGCCGGTTCGATGCGGCGCATGGCCAATTCCAATTCCGGCTCGCACAGATCGGGCGGCTGAATGCAGGGCAGGCGGTTCTCGACAGCGAATTGCTTGACCGGAGGAACGATCAACTGGCGGTTGCGCCCGCCGTAGTTATCCGGTTGAGTGACGATCAGTTTCAGGTTGAAATTTCTGTTCAGTTCTTTGAGGATGGGCAGGCCTATGGCCGAGGTTCCGAAAAAAATCAATTCACCATTGACCACTTTTTCTCTTCAGGTTGATCTCTTTTTTGATCAGGGTGCGTTTCAAACTGGATACGCGGTCAACGATCAGCATGCCGTTGAGGTGATCGATCTCATGCTGCAGCACCCGCGCCTTCAGGCCGTCGAATTCTGCGCGCAGTTCTTGGCCGTCAAGCAGGGTGGCCTGCAGGAAAATACGGGCGTTGCGCTTGATGGGCAGTGAATAGCCGGGAACCGACAGGCAACCCTCCTCGCTGATCTCATAGCCTTCGGCTTCGATGATCTGCGGATTGATGATTACCAGCAGCTCTTCGGGATTTTCCCCGACCGAGAGATCCATGGTGAGCAACTGAACGGATTCGTTCACCTGGGGCGCGGCCAGGCCGATGCCCGGGGCCTGGTGCATGGCTTGCACCATGGCCGCGGCCAGGTCGGTGATGTGCCGGTCGATGTCGCGGATCGCGCGTGCCTTCACTTTCAGCACGTCATCGCCGTATTTGCAGATCTTCAAAGTCTCGTTTGCCACGGAATGATTATATTTTTTCGCCGGACACTTGTCAATCATTCGCGGATTTGCCGAACTTGGAATCCCCCTCTTGTCCCCCCTTCAGTAAGGGGGGAATTTGAAAGGTGAGAGGAGTTGAGTGATTTCTGTTAAAGCGATTGCTTCCAACCCCCTTTACTAAGGGGGGTGCCGCAGGCGGGGGGATCCATATGTCGTGTATCAACGGTTTTGTTATTGCCGTCTCTCGCTCCTGCCTGCATATAAATCTGGTAAGGGTCGTGTGTTTCGAATTGCAAAAGAAGTGGCTTTGTGATAATTTTTCCAGACTGCCGGCCGGTGAGCCGGCCGATGGGAGTAGCTGTGGCCAGAATTCAGGTTTTAGCTGAAAGCGTGTTTCGCAAGATCGCCGCCGGTGAGGTAGTCGAACGCCCGCTTTCCGTGGTCAAGGAACTGGTGGAAAACGCCATTGATGCCGGTGCCGGCGAGATCGCCGTCGCCATGCTGTCCGGAGGCAAGGAAATGATTCGCGTCGAGGACAATGGTTGCGGCTTTGGCGCAGCCGAAATCGAAATTGCTTTCCAGAGCCACAGCACTTCCAAGCTGGTTGAACTGGAAGACCTGGACCGCTTGTTGACCCTGGGCTTTCGCGGCGAGGCCCTGCCCTCCATCCTGGAAGTTGCCGATATCGACCTGGACACTGCCGATAACAACGAAGGCCGCGGCTGGCACTGTCGTTTCCGTGGCGGCAGGATGCTGGAGAAAAAACAGGTCTCCTGTCGCCGAGGCAGTGCCGTGACGGTGCAGCAGCTGTTCGCCAATTTCCCGGTGCGCCGCAAGTTCATGAAAAGCGACCAGGGGGAGATGCGGCCGGTTGCCGCTTTTCTGGAAAATGCGGCCCTGGCCCGTCCCACCATCGCCTTTTCCTTGCAGCACAACGGCAGGACGGTATTTTCTTACCCCGCGGCCGCGAACCTATCTGAACGCATCTATCAGGTCTTCGGAAAAGAGTTTTTGGACGATTTACGGCCCGTGGATTTTACCTCCGGCCACTTCTCACTCAATGGTTTCATTTCGGCGGCTCAAACCGGCGTCAGCGGCAAAGGGCGCCAGTTTTTCATGGTCAACGGCCGGCCGGTCAAGGAAAAAACCTTGCTGGCCGCTTTCAACAACACCTATCAACCCTACTTGGAGAAAACGCGTAGTCCGGTCGGGGTGCTCCATTTTAATGTTCCTCCCAGCCAGATCGATGTCAACATCCATCCCATGAAGCTGGAGATACGTTTCCTGGATAGCCAGCGCGTCTACCAGTTCCTGCAGCAGGCCATCGACGCCACCCTGGGACGGCCACCGCGCCCGCAGGCCGTTGCGTTCAACGAATTTTCTCAGCCTGCAACTGTTAACGGCCCGGTTTCCGGAATCGATACGACCGCCGCAGAAGCGCC
>SPCN01000165.1 GCA_004525465.1 Chrysiogenales bacterium
GTATTTCTCGGCGGCCATGACACCGGCCCCGTACTGCATTTCACCGTGGGTCAAGGTCGGGCCGTCTTCGATGACCAGCACGCGCTTGCCGCGGATCTTCTCGCTGTCCTTCACCTGCAGGGGCGAAGCCGCATCGACCACGATGGCGCCGGGATTGAGTTCGCGAATGTTGTCCCGCACTTCCAGGATGTTTTCCAGGTCGGCGGTGTCGATCTTGTTGATGACAATGACGTCGGCGCGGCGGAAATTGACTTCACCCGGGTAATATTCGCGTTCGTGCCCGGCCCGGTGCGGGTCAACCACCACGATCTCCAGGTCGGACTTGTAAAAGGGGAAGTCATTGTTGCCGCCGTCCCAGAGGATGACATCGGCGACTTTTTCGGCTTCGCGCAGGATGGCGCCGTAATCAACGCCGGCAAAGACGATGACGCCGTTCTCAATGTGGGGTTCGTATTCCTCCATCTCCTCGATGGTGCACTTGTGCTTGAGCAGGTCGGCCTTGGTGACGAACTTCTGCACCTTCTGTGCCACCAGGTCGCCGTAGGGCATGGGGTGGCGGACGGCGGCCACTTTCTTGCCCATGCCGATCAGGATCTGGCTGACACGACGCGTGGTCTGGCTCTTGCCGCAACCGGTGCGCACGGCGCAAACCGAGACCACCGGCTTGCTGCTCTTGATCATGGTTTCTCTGGGTCCGAGCAGGATGAAATTGGCACCGGCGGCCATGACTTCCGAGGCCTTGTCCATGACATAGGTGTGGCGGATGTCGCTGTAGGCGAAATATACGTCTTCGATAGCCAGCTTTTTGATCAATGGGATCAGCTCAGTTTCCGGGTAAATGGGAATGCCCTGGGGATAATACTCCCCGGCCAGTTCCCTGGGATATTTGCGGCCGGCGATATCGGGAATTTGCGTGGCGGTAAATGCCTTTACCCGAACGTCCGGGTTGTTCCGGAAAAAAGTATTGAAATTATGAAAATCTCTTCCTGCAGCACCCATAATTAAGGCGTTTCGCATCTAATCCTCCTGTATGTGTAGTTATTCTCAAGTTGTGGAAATGAAATATAAGTATAATCAATATTGGCATTGATGTCAATGATTCAGGGCCTGTTTGCACAGGTTTTAAAGGGAAAAAGGTTCGAAATTGCAGAAATTTACATACAGTGCATAGCGGGTTTCAAGAAAAATTCCAAATCTCAAGCACCAAATTGCAAACAAGCACCAAATTCCAATGACCAAATGAGCCAAACAAAGAAGAGAAACAAAAAAGGGCTTTCGTTTAGGATATTAGGATTTGGAATTTTATTTTGCCTCGTTACGCGTTACTTGTCACTCGTCACTTCTTCTCCCCAACGCCGAGTGCATTCCACCCAATCACTTTTCTTGACGAAACCAAGCCATTTTCATATACTGCATGCATGAACGGTAAAAAAATGACCTCCGGCGAACCCATCCTGGTCACGGGCGGAGCCGGCTACATCGGCTCACACGTGGTGCGCGACCTGGGGGAACGCGGCTTCCGCCCGGTTGTATTGGACAACCTTTCCTCAGGACATAGCGAAGCCGTGCTCTGCGGCGAACTTATCCGCGGCGATGTCGCCGACAGCGAACTGGTCGGCTCGATCCTGCGCAAATTCGCCATTCGCAGCGTCATGCATTTTGCCGCTTTCATTCAGGTAGGCGAATCGGTCAGCCAGCCCCTTAAATACTACGAGAACAACTCCTGCAACTGCCTGCGCCTGATCAGGGCCTGCCTGGAGAACGGAGTGGAAAACTTCATCTTCTCCTCGACCGCCGCGGTCTATGGCATGCCCGCAAAGGTCCCGGTAAACGAAACAGCCCCGCTGCTGCCCATCAACCCCTACGGCGGATCAAAACTGGTCAGCGAAATGCTGCTGCGCGACGCCGCCGCCGCCAACCCCGGCTTTCGCTATGTAGCTTTACGCTATTTCAACGCCGCCGGCGCCGACAGCCAGGCGCGGATCGGCCAGGACTACCGCCAGCCCACCCACCTGCTGACCCGGGCCCTGAAAACCGCCCTGGGGCAGTTTCCAAAGCTGGAAGTGTTCGGGACCGACTACCCCACTCCCGACGGAACGGCCATTCGCGACTACATCCACGTCGACGACCTGGCCGCCGCCCATTTGCTGGCACTCGAATTCCTGAAGACGGAAAAACAGAGCCGGATATTCAACTGCGGTTACGGCATCGGCCACTCGGTGCTAGACGTGGTGGCCGCGGCCAAAAGGGTCAGCGGCATCGACTTTCCCGTGCTCCACGCCGCCCGCCGTGCCGGCGACCCGGCCGCCCTGATCGCCGATGCCGGACTGATCCACCGCGAACTTGGCTGGAAGCCGGATGTGCCCCGTCTGGACGATATCGTGGCCAGCGCCTGGAACTGGGAGAAAAAGCTGGCCGCAGGCAAGCCTTGAAAATTAAATTTTTCACCATCCTCTGGCTGGCCTGCTTGACGCTCGCGGCGGCCAAATACCCGCCCAACCTGCAGTGGCGTGAGATCAACCGCGGCGCTATCACGATCATCTTTCCTGCCGAATGTTGGCAGCAGGCCGAAACCGCGCTGGCCGGGGCCGAAAGCGCTTATGAAAAACTGGCCGCTTTCTGGCACGAACAACCCCGGGGCAGGATCCGCATCGTCCTCGACGACAGCACTGACGAAGCCAACGGCTTTGCCACTTTTTTCCCCTTCAACCTGGTCGGGGCCAGCCTTAGCGAGCCGCCGCCCGATTCGCAACTGGCCGCGAACCACAGCTGGCTCGACCTGGTCCTGGCCCACGAACTGACCCACATATTCAATCTGAACTCCGCCGCCAAGCCGTTCCTCATGCTGCGCCGGGTGTTCGGCAGCCAACCGGCCCTTTATCCAGCCGCGCAGTTGCCGCCCTGGGTCATCGAAGGGCTGGGCGTGTACGGTGAATCCCGTTTCAGCGAAGACGGCCGCCTCAACCACCCGCCCTATGCGCTGATGCTGGCGGCGGCCCGCCGCGACAGCCTGTTCCCCGATTGGCGGCGGCTGGGCGGCCTGCCGGCCGCCTGGCCCGGGCCCTCGGCCAAATACCTTTTCGGCGCCGGGTTCATGCAATTTTTAGCCGATCAATACGGTGCCGCCAGCCTCAGGCAATACCTGTCGCGGGCGACCAGCCGCCTGGTCCTGCTCAGCGGCAGCCGCGATTTCAAGAAGACCTTCGGGGCACCGCTGGGAACTTTATGGGAGGAATACAGGAACCATATCCCGGCGCTGGACGAAACCGCTCCCCTGGCTCCCGGTCCTGAGCCCCTTACCAGCGAAGGTTTTTCACATCAATACCCCTGCCCGCTGGGCAACGACAAGCTGGCCTATTACCACCGCGATTACCGGAATAGGGGGACGGTCGAGATGCTGGATGTGAATTCCGGCCAAGAAATGACATTGTTCAAGCTGGACGAGGTCAATTCCCTCCGTTTCGCAAAAAAAGAAAATAGGATTTATCTGTCTGCTTCGGAGTATTTCCATAACTTCAACGACTTTTCCGATCTCTACGAGTTCGACATACAAAAGCGGCACTTGAAAAGGCTATCCCGCGGCCAACGCCTCTCGCAACCGGTCAAAAAGGAAAATTCCAACGAAATATTCTGCGTCCAGCGCCGCAACGGCCGCTTTTTCCTGGCCATTTTTGACCCGGACAAGCAAAAAACGAAGACCCTTTCCCACGGCTTTGCCGGGCTCTCGCAGTTGAGCCTGTCCCCCGACCAAAGCCTCCTGGCCGCATCGGTCAAGCCCGAGGGCGGACCGTGGGGGATCGGCGTTTTCACAAGCTCCGGAGACTTGCTCAAATTCATTTCAGCAAAAGGATCCGACTGTCGCCAACCCCGCTGGCTTGATAATCAGAATTTTTATTTCATCCGGTCCGAAGCCCTGACAACGCGACTGGCGGGATTTTCTCTGGCCCCTGGCGCGAGCTTTTTTCTGGACGATCCGCGCCTGAGCGGCCTGCAGCAGTTCGCCCTGTCCGCTGACGGCAAATGGGTGTATTTCACTTATTTCAGCGGCCGCGGCCAGGAAATATCCAAGCTCAGCATGGCGATCCTGCCTCTTTCAGCCATGGAAATGACCGTGTTATCCGGAATTTCCGAATTCCCTCCTGCCGCGCCTTCCATCCCCTCCCGTCCCTACCGCTTCTGGCGCGACCTGCTGCCGCGCTGGTGGTCGCCGGCCTTGATGCAGGGCGGGGACGAGATCCAGGCGGGCATCATCACTGGCGGCCAGGACGCCCTGGCCATCCACAGCTACAGCCTGGAAGGATATTACGGTTTCTCCAGCCGCCGGGCCAATTTCTTGTTCCGCTATGTTTACGACGGGCTGTTCCCGACCTTATCCTTCACCTACAGCGACGGCATTGACTACTACCGCGGATCCCGATCCATGGAGCGCTCACAGGAATTGAAACTGGCCTCGCATTGGCCGCTGCGCGTCCGCAAGCGCTCGCAGCTTTTCGCCTACGCCGACCTGCACCAGGAGAGGCGCAGCTATATCGACGAAGATAACACTTTCATCTATCCCGGGAGCTTCAATGGCTTCCGCCTGGGCTTGAGTTTCAACTCGGCCCGCGACTACTACGATTCGGTTTCACCGACGGACGGGGCTCGCTTCACCGCGCAGGGATTCATCCATCCCGAGGGCCTGGGCAACCAGTGGGCCAGCCGCGGCCTGCAGCTCGATCTTCGCCATTACATCCCTTTCCTACGACCCGGCGTGCTGGCCTGGCGCCTGTCGGCGGCCAGGAGTTGGGACGCGGGGAACCGCTACTACGCGATGGGCGGCTTGACGGCAGAAAGCGGATTGGGAAACAGCCACCCTTTCACGCTGCTTCGCGGCCTGGACGCGGGATATTATCGGGGTGACCGCGGCTGGCAGTTTAACCTGGAATACCGTGTACCCTTGTTCAACATAGAGAAGGCAGTCCTGCCCGCCGTCAGCCTGGACCGCCTCTGGCTGGCCCCGTTTTTCGACATGGGCCGCCTTGCCAGCGACTATTATTCGCACCCGGTCGCCTACTCCATCGGCGGCGAGGCCGTGCTGCGCCTGGCCTTTGGCGGCGCCGCTTACACCGACCTCGCCTTCGGCGTTGCCCATGGCTTCGGACCGCAAAAACAGTGGTGGCTTTATCTCAGGACGGGAAGAAGCTTTTAGCTAAAATATCGTGACGAGTGACGCGTAAAGCGTGACAAGTAAGAAAATAAACCGGGGTTCGAAATTCGAGATCAAAGAAAGGAAATTTCAGATCCTGAAGCATCACTGCGATGATGAACCTCAAACTCATCCCCCACCCCCTTCTCTTGTGAAGAGAAGGGGCTGAAGAACCGCAAGCGCAATTCCCCCTCTCTTTGGGAAGAGAGGGGGTCAGGGGGTGAGTTGCCGTAAATTCTTCAATAATATACAATCAGAGCCATGGGAGGTGGA
>SPCN01000382.1 GCA_004525465.1 Chrysiogenales bacterium
GCCTCACACCACATGGACACCGAGTTCACCTCTATCGAAGCGGTCCTGATCCAGGCTGCGGATAGCATTTCCGCCGCCCGGCCCGGGGCCCGGCGCGAGATCCTGGAAACCTACATCAAGAGGCTGGAAAAACTGGAAGAGCTGAGCAAATCCTTTCCCGGGGTGACCAAGGCCTTCGCCTTGCAGGCCGGGCGTGAAGTACGCGTTATCGTCAACGCCAACGAGCTCGATGACAACCGCACTTTTTTGATCTGCAAGGACATAGCAAAAAAGATTCAGGAAGAGATGGAATATCCGGGACAGATCAAGGTTTCCGTGATCAGAGAAGTGCGGGCCATCGAATATGCCAAGTAAAAAAGTCCGACTCATCCTGATCGGCGACGTGGTTGGTCGCTTCGGCCGCAAATTCGTCCAGGCGGTCCTGCCGCTGATCAAGGCCAAATTCAGTCCCGACGTCGTGATCGCCAACGGTGAAAATTCGGCCGGCGGCATGGGCATCATCAAACGTACAGCTGACGAATTGTTTGAAACCGGGGTCAATGTCCTGACCGGAGGTAACCATATCTGGGATAAAAAAGAAGCCTTGGAACTGTTGAAAACGGAAAAACGTATTCTCAGACCTCTGAACTATCATTTCTCCACGCCGGGCAACGGCTCCATGGTCTATAAAACCGCCGAGGGTCACCCGGTGGTGATCATCAGCCTGCAGGGACGGGTGTTCATGGAACCGGTGGTGGACAACCCGTTCACAACCATAGACGAATTTTTAAAAAAGAATTCCCACCCGATCGTGCTGGTCGATTTTCATGCCGAGGCCACGGCCGAAAAACAGGCTATGGGGTTTTTTCTTGACGGCCGGGTCAGCGCCGTGCTGGGTACTCACACCCACGTGCCCACCGGCGACGCCCGCGTGCTGGAAAACGGCACGGCCTACCAGACCGATGTCGGCATGACCGGCGCCCTGGATTCGATCATCGGCATGAAGCGCGAGCCCATCATCAGCAAGTTCTACAACGGCATCCACCAGAAGTTCGAAATAGCGGGGGGGAGGCAGGTTCTGGACATGACCATGGTCGACATCGACGCCCAAAGCGGCAAGGCGCTGTATGTCGAAGCCTTCCGTTATAATGAAGCCGACTATGGCCAGCAGCTCTCCTGATTGAAATGTCCGGGTGAACACAATTGATCGCCCCGGCATTTTTTATTGACATTCGCCACAGCCCCCCCTACAATTATCTTCAAGTGCAGAAAGTATCAGTTTTTCAACTTGTTGGCGGAGTGGAAACAATATCATTATCGCATCTTCTCGCTGCAGCGGGGAGAAATCACGGTTTGCATGGGCAAAGTAAAAGTTTGCTTCGGGCGCATCCCTGGATATGCAGCGTAAAATAATTAAAATTTCTGCCTACGTCTGCCTGGGCATGTTTCTTTATTTTGTCATTCGCGCCGACCCTCGCGAGCTTCTGCGCATTATCGGCCGCCTCTCGCCTCTTGGCATCCTGTGTCTGCTGCTGTTGCGCATCTTGTTCTGGATCGTGCGCACCCTATCCTGGCGGATAGTTCTCAGGCAATGCAGCAGCAGCCGCATTCCATTTTTCACTTTGCTTTGGGCCGAGCTGGCCGGGCATGCAGTAGGTCATTTTACCCCCTCGGCCAAGTTGGGCGGCGATGTTATGCGGGCCATGATGCTCGGCCCTATTCCCAAGAACCAAGCTCTGGCCTCGGTTGTGCTGGACAAGTCCATTGAGCTGATGGCCACTGTCCTGATGATGAGCCTTGGCTTATTCATTGCCTTGGTCCGTATCCGCATGTCCAGCATCCAGCGCATCCTGTTTCTATCTCTTACCAGCGCAGCCGTTATATTGATTTATTTCTTTTTTCGCAGACAAAAAAAAGGGCTGTTCATCTGGATCCTTGAGACCCTGAAAAAACTGCGTATCAAATCCAAGTACCTGGAAGCCAAGAGGGAGCGGCTGATCGAGACCGATACGATCATCGCCGCCTTTTATTCCCGCCATCGCCGGTCCTTTTTGAGTGCATTCATGCTCTACATCCTGATGATCCTGCTTTGGGTAGTGGAAATACACCTGACATTCCTCTTCATCGGCATGCACGAAATTACTCCAATGAAAAGCTTTCTGATCACCACGCTGGGCATTGTCGCCAACATCGTGCCGGTGATTCCGGCCGGTATCGGTATTTATGAAATGACCTATTTGTCGGTATTTGCGATTGTTCGCATCCCGCAAAAATCCGGTATCGCGGTTATCCTGGTAAGGCGACTACTGAATTTGCTCCTGGCTGTCAGCGGTCTTTTTCCCATGCTGCGGATGAAATCACTCCAAGCCGTCAAAGGGGAAGCTGCTGCCGTTCAGATTTCCAACCCGTCAGCAGGAAATAACTGACACGATAGATCAGATTCAATACCGTTTCCAGCAAAAGCGCATAGATGATCAGATCCAGGCGGTTCAGTAGTCCCATGACGAAAATAAAAAAAATGGCCAGGGCGCGGCCTTCGCCGCTTTCGCCGCTTTTCGCATCGTGAAA
>SPCN01000474.1 GCA_004525465.1 Chrysiogenales bacterium
ATATATAATCCAGCCAGCATGATTCCCGAATTATTCAGAATCTTTTCTCTGCCCGTATCAGGATACCAGTTTTTTTACATTCTGGGCATAATTATGGGCGCAGCAATGATTCATTTATTATCACGAAGGGAAAAGTTGGATACGGTCGAGGTGGCCGCGTTCATTTTGCTGGGCATCTTTTGCGGCTGGCTGGGATCCAGGCTGCTGGGTGCAACCTTCGGGCAGATCGCCCGCCTGGGCGAACAGCCGATCTCATTCCAGGCATTCCGGGAGGATTTTCAAACCGGCGGCTCCTTTTTCGGCGCCGTCTTCGCATCGTTGCTGTTCGCTTTTTTTTACTCGCGCGCGTTCTTCAGAGAAAGTTACCGGCGGCTGTGGGACATAACGGTCATCGGCATCGCCCTGGGACACGCCGTCGGCCGCGTGGGCTGCTTTGCCGCCGGCTGCTGCTACGGTCTTCCCACCGCACTTCCTTGGGGCGTATCCTTCACCTACCTGGGCCGCAATCCCCATCCTATGGCGGGCATCGCGCTGCACCCCGTCCAGTTGTATGAAGCGGCGTCATGCCTTCTCCTTTCCCTCGCTCTACTTCTCCTCTGGAAAAGGCGCCGCTTCCCAGGGCAGATCTTCTCGCTTTACCTTGCCGGTTACGGCCTGGTCCGCTTCCTGCTCGAGTTCCTGCGCCACCATGATCCCAGCGAGACACTGTGGCCCGGAGGCCTTTCCTGGTTCCAGGCATTCAGCCTGCTGCTGGCACTAACTGGGGGGATGCTCAACCGGCACTTCGCCAAGACACACTCGCTGCAAAAAGGGGTTGACAATCCATTTCAAGTTAAGTATATTTCACAAAAATCAAACCGCAGGGAGGAAAAATGAAAAAAAACAAATGGACCCGGCTGGGAATGGGGGTCTGCCTGCTGGGCATGCTGTTCATCTTCCAGGGCACCTCCGCCGATCATATAACCAACTGCGCCTTATGCTTTCTCGAAAATGCCACAGGAGTGGGCTACCTGCAAATCAGCAATAACACTCCCTACAATATTATCGTCGAAATCAGGGGGAAAAATGGAAGCGCCGGCCCTTTTACGATCAAAAGCACTCCCAGTTACATACGTATCGATATGCGCAATGGGACTTACCGAGTCATTGTTTACGTTCTCACACCCATTGGTCAGATACCAGTATTATACAAATCCTACACCGTCGATGTTCCCAATGAATTCGAGACTGTACCCTTGACAGTCACCACGCCAATCGGCTACATCCCGGTACCGAAGGCACCGTTATATTGAAGCGAGGCGAAAAATGAAAAAAATTGCAATATTATTGGTCGTGTTTGTGGTCTTGTGCCAAATCAATCCGGCCGCGGAAGCCGAAAAACTGCGGGTCAACGTCAACAACGCCAATGTCCGCTCCCAACCCGGCTTGAGCGGCGAGATCGTGCTCAAGGCCGGCAAGGGGGATATTTTCACCATAGTCGGCAAGGAAGGGGACTGGTATAAGATCCTCATCCCGGCCGAAAGCGGCAGCCGGGCCGGCGAAGCCTACATCCACTCGGCCCTGGGCGACATTATCTCCGCGGAAGACATTCCTGAAAAAAGCAAGCGGCAAAAAGCCATGGATCGGCCTGCCAAAACCAGAAAAGCCGCTCCTGCCGACGCAGCGGGCAGCGAAAAATTGTTTTCCGGTTTTTATACCAAGTTCGGCTATATGACCAAACCAGCCGGAGGCTTCGGCGACCGCTGGCTGCTGAGCCTGGGCAAGGACTGGGGCATCAACCCTTTCCTGGCGGCCGGCTTCGAGCTGCAGCCCTATTTCCGCAGCTTTTCCGACGCCGAGTTCAGCAGCAGCAACCTGGGCGCCAACCTTTTCGGCAACGCCAAGGGCGGCGTCAACATCGGCCGCTTCATGGAAAAGCTGACATTCCTGACCCCCTATGCCGGCTTCGGCCTTGGAGTCGCCTTCGCCACTTCGAGTTCAAAGTTCGGCAGCGAAAAGGTCAGCAGCACCGATTTCAATTTCGCCTGGCACATGATGTTCGGCATCGAGGTGATAT
>SPCN01000432.1 GCA_004525465.1 Chrysiogenales bacterium
CATCGCCATGATCTACGGCATCATCGGCTCGGTGCTGTTCAATATTTCCAGGGGGATGCAGCGGCAGGGCATCGAGGCGGTTGCCTCTCTCTTCCCGGGAAGAAAAGGCCGGGGGGAAGGGGAGCGCCATCCCAGGTCGGCCAAAAACATCACGCTCTATGCGACCGGCTTTGTCCTGAACAACAGCCTGGGATTCTTCGCCATCCTGGCCAATCGCTATGCTCCTTCCTCTTATTTTACGTCCATGTTCGGTCTGGGCATCATCGCCCTGATGCTTTATGCCAGGTTTGTTCTCAAGGAGCCGCTCCATCCTTTCCAGTATGCCGGCGCGGCCGTTCTCATCCTGGGGACACTGATCCTCGGCTATGATGGAATTATCCGGGAAAAGCTGACCATGGCCAGCATCAATCTTCCGGTCGCGGGGATTGTCATCGGGGCTTCACTTCTTCTCGTGATTGTCATTCTCATCTATGCCCACTGGACCCGCAGCCTTCTCGTTCTCGGCGCGGTCTACGGGCTGGTCAGCGGATTTGTCGCCAGCCTGGATCCCATCCTTAAGGGTATCGGTCAGAACTTGGGGCAGGGAGAGCGCTTTTTGCCGAGTCGTTCCCTGGGCTGGATCATCTTTTTGGTTAGCTTCATTTTCGCGACACTGTCTTTTGTCGCTTCACAATGGATCTTCAGCCGGGGGGCTCGTGTCTCGGTATTGGTCCCCTCCCAGAATTTTGCTTATATCGTCTTTCCCATCATCCTCCAGGCTGTCGCGCTGCCAGGATTCAATGTGTCCGGCCTGACGGTGTTAGGACTGTTCATCACGATCCTTGGCATTGTTGTCATGCAGGCAAAAATTCAAAAGGGCTGATCGTGATCCGCAAAACAGTCATCCCGGCAGACAGGATGGTGATATCCGGACGGTGCTCAAGTGGCGGGGTCACCGCTGTGAAGAGCGACGGCGCGGCCGGCTTTTTTTTGAACAGGAGGACACCAAGCGCTGATACTCGTCGAGAACAACCCGATTGACGGTTTCCCAGTTCCTGTCCTTGATATTGGCCAGGCCGGCCGCCCTGATGCGCTTGTGGAATTTTTCATCGGTAATGAGCCTGCGGCACTCTTGATAAAACGAGAGGCCGTTTCCCGCTTTGGCCACCAATCCTCCCCCGGTCCGGCGGACGATTTCCTGACATCCCCCCCGATCCGAGACGACCGCCGGCAGGCCCGAGGCGATGGCCTCCTGGGTGACGTTGCCGAACGTTTCCGTAATCGAGGGGAAGAGCAGGATATCGGAGCTGGCATACGCGGCGGCCAGGTCCTCGCCCGTCAGATAGCCGGGGAACACTGCGTCCGGCATTTGATTCCTCAGATCATCCTCGAGCGGACCGCGGCCGATTAGGACGAAGACAGGTTCGGGATATTTCTCTTTTTTAAAAAAATTGTAAACCTCGATAAAAACCCGAAGGCCTTTGAACCAGGCGAACCTGCCGCTGAAGAGGATGACTTTTTTCCCCTCGGCGCCCCAGCGGCGGCGTAGGGATTCGCTGCGGAAAGAAGGACTGAGGAATCCTTCGGGCAATCCGCGCGACCATATGGAAGCCGGCTGGATGCCGGCCGCGGCCAGTTTGGCGGCGCTTTCTTTCCCGGGCACCAGGAGGCTGTCAGCGGAATTATAGAACCAGCGGAGAAGCGGCCGCCAGGGACGGATCAGGTACCAAAGATTGCGTTCTTCGAGATAGGAAACGAAATCGGTATGGTAGGAGATGAGCAGGGGGATGCGCTTGGTCCTGGCGTAGACGGCAAGGCCCATTCCGATCGCATCGGGAACCGTCAGGTGGATGAGGTCGGGTTTGAACCGGCGCAGGCCCAGAAACAGGCGGGGACCTGGAACGGCAAACTTGTATTCCGGATAAAAGGGCAGGGGGATCGCGGCAACTTTATGGACCGTGACGCCGAGCCGCCTGTCCGGCTTGCTGGAGAAGGACCAGATCTCCACTTCGGCATGCTGACGGTGCAATGATCCGATCAACTCGAAAAGCGTTTTTGTGGCGCCGTCAAAGTCCTGGATGAACATGCCGGCGTAGATGGCAATGCGCATTTTAATCGGGGATCAAAACGGAACTGTTCTTCCGAGAAACTTTCCTTGTAATAAGAGATTTGATTTCACTCACAACATTGATTCTAAGGCAAATTTAAATTCATTTCAATACACTTGGGAAGCCCTTTCGACCGGGTTCCCGTCCATGGTCTGAAACAATAAGGAACGC
>SPCN01000195.1 GCA_004525465.1 Chrysiogenales bacterium
CGGCATGGCGATACGTACCTTCTCTTGGGAAGAGAAGGGGCGCAGGAGGCTTACCCCTCTCTTTGGGAAGAGAGGGGTTGGGGTGAGTTGTTGATTAGATCAAACTATCATGAATTCATCTTTCAGCAGGCTGCGGCCGTGACATTTATTTGACAAAATCATGATACTTCAGAGACCACATTTCATTTGCGGCCCCTTACAATGGTGAAAACGGAGCAAACATGAAAAAAATCATGATCCACGTATTGTTGGTGCTGCTGGCCTTGATCGTGGGTTACCTGGCCTTCAACCAGATCGATGCCCGGCCTTATCGATCAAAGCTGGGCGCACCGCCGGCTCTGGCGTCGGAGGTTTTTGAAAAAACCAACGGCTACTATCGGTTATGGACATTGACCGAGCCGAAGGATGTCGATAT
The DNA here is from genome assembly GCA_004525465.1 of Chrysiogenales bacterium. Classification (GTDB taxonomy): domain Bacteria; phylum Acidobacteriota; class Aminicenantia; order UBA2199; family UBA2199; genus UBA2199. The sequence goes on from SPCN01000195.1 coordinate 416, forward strand.
CGAAACCGACGCGGTGCGTCTTCCTTACCGCCGTCTCAGCGATCCCACCTTTGACAATGACCGCTATATAAAGGAATTCAACCAGGAGAAGAATAATAACAAGTATAACTATCCAATAGAACTGAGGAAAGTAATAGGAGTCATGAGATTTGGGGTTGATTGGCTGGCCGCTTTAAAGCAATACCAGGAGCAGTTAACCAAGGCCCGCGAAGAATACGGGTTCATGCTAGACCGTTATGAAAAACTGATCAACTGCGACAGCTTCAGCGATTTCACCCTGGTGAGAATTGATGCTCCTATTCCCAACCTGCTGGTCTGGCTCCATACGGCCAAGCTCTCCATCGCCTTGGATATCATGGCGGCACAACAGGGCGGCGCTTCCGAAGCCGCCCTGCACTTGCTGCGCCATCTGCACTTTGCCAACAAAGTGACCCCCAACAGTCGCACACTAATTACCAACCTGGTAGCCAAAGCCGTGGCGCGCCTGGCCATCTGGGCCCTGAACGATATCATGAACCAGAAAGATTGCCCGCCCGATGTGTTTCAGGTAATTCTGGATAACACCCCTCCGCTTCCCTATGAGGAGTTCGGCTCCCGCTTTCCGTTTACTTGTGAAACGTACTGGGTGACCGATCCTGAGCTCTCTGCAACGAATTGGTTTTCCATAGTCAAACACAAATTGTTCTTCCAAAAAAACCGCACCCGCAATATCCGCATTGGCTATATGGAGGGGATTATCCGTTATGAATCGACCGCGCCCCATCTCTGGAGCGAGGACATCCAGGGACTACCCCAACAGGCGCAAGGAGCATTCTGGTGGCTGCAAAATCCCTTGGGTAAAAAATATCTTGACGCTTCATCCATGGAAAATTTCATTGCCTCTATATTCAAATCCTGGGCGCTGAAGACGCAGCACGACATGCTGCACATCGCCGCCGACCTGCACCGAAGCTTTGATCCGGCGCGGTCGATACAGTCGCAGCTCAATGATTTGCCGAGCTACCGGGAATTGCTGGACCCCTGTTCCGGTAAGCCTTATGTGTGGAATGAGGCCAAGCAGATACTCTACAGCATCGGCATCGACCGCCGCGACAACCAGGGGGATACCAGAGATAATCAGGCTTGGCAGGATGCTGATTATGCTCTTCCGGTCATTACTTTCATCAAGTAGGGCCTGATTTAACCAAAGGCAACAGGGTACTGCAAAACAGAAAAATCAGACCGACTTCAGCGACTGGATCGACTCCTCTGGGGAGATGGGGTTGATATAAAATCCGGTGCCCCACTCGAAGCCGGCCACGCGCGCCAGCACCGGCATGAACTCTATATGCCAGTGGTAAAAATCGCCGACGCTGTTCTGGCACGGAGAGTTGTGGATGATGAAATTGTAGTCGGGGCGGTTCAGCAGCTTGGCCACCTTGCCCAAGGTTTCGCTTAAAATGGTGCTCAGGCTCTCCAGTTCATTGTCGGGAGTGCTTTCGAAGGTCGGGTTGTGGCGCTTGGGATACACGGCCAGCTCGAAGGAAAAACGCGGGGCGTAGGGAGCCAGGACGGTGAAATGCTCGTTTTCAATGAGCAGGCGCTGGTCGGCTTCGTTTTCGTACTGGATGATGTCGCAGAAAATGCAGCGCTCCTTCAGTTGGAAGTGGGCGCGGGCGCCGTCGATCTCCTCCTGGACGCGCAGCGGCACCACCGGCAGGGCGATGAGTTGGCTGTGGGAGTGGGAGAGGGTGGCGCCGGCCGTGGGGCCGAAATTCTTGAAGACCATGATGTACTTGAAACGGGAGTCTTGCTCAAGGTCCAGGATACGGGCCTTGGCGGCCAGCAGGATATTGCGGATCAGCGCCGGGTCGCCGTCGAACCAGGTGTGCTGGTGGCGCGGCGTCTCGATGATCACTTCGTGGGCGCCGATGCCGCTCATTTTGTCGTATAATCCTGCGCCGCTTTTGCGCAAACTCCCCTCGACGCGCAGGGCGGGGAACTTGTTGGGCACCACGCGCAGTTCCCATCCGGGGCCGTTGGGCTGCGAATGGTCGGGACGCAGGGCGAAGGTCTCCGGCGGCGTCATGGCTTCGTTGCCCGGGCAGAACGGACAGTTCTCCGGAATGGAAATGTCCTTGTCCACCACGATTTCGTAGTATTTAGGCCTTTTTTTGCGTTCCTCGGAAATGATGACCCAGGTGCCGGTGATCGGATCCTTGCGCAGTTCAGGCATGGTTACTCCTCGAAGGCGTTTTCCAGGTGGTCGCAGGCCATGGCGTCCGTGGAGCGCAGGACCGAGACAACGTCGAAGCGCACCCGGTATTGGCGGTAGGGTTTGCGGGCCGAAAAAACCTTGGCGGCGCGGATGATCTTCAACTGCTTGGCCCTGGTGACGAACGCTTCCGGCGCGCCGTAATCGCAGGTCTTGCGTGTCTTGACCTCGATGAAACACAGGATGTCGCCCGTGCTGGCGATGATGTCCACTTCGGCTCCGGCCATCCGGTAATTGGCCTGGATGATTTTAAAGCCCTTGTTCTTCAGGTAGGCGGCGGCCGCCTGTTCCCCGTTCAGGCCAATGGTTTTTTTATCCAAGGGATTTTATTTCCGGGGGATCCTCTTTTCCACCATCTTGATGTTCAGGGTTTCCAACTCGTCCAGGACCGGTTCATAGATCTCGGCATGGACCGGGGTCTGTACGCCCTTCATGGTGATGCGTCCTTCGGCGATCAGGCGCGTGGCGATGGCTAAAGGCAGGCTGACGGTACGGGCCATGGACGAATCGCCGCCGGGGATGCCGAAATCGACCATGGTGGAAGTAATCAGGTCTTGTGATTTGTCTTTGTTCTCCACGATGAAGCGGTGGCGCAGGATGAGCATGTCCTTTTCGCCATCTTTGTAAAAGAGTTTTTCCTGCAGTCGCTGGCTCAGGATATCCAGGCGGTTGTCGAAGGCGGCTACGGGCTCGTCGCTGAAAAGGCCCAGCCATTCCAGGCGCTGGATAATCTCTGCATCGACGGCGATGCCGAGTTTCCCGGCCGTCGCCTCCTTGACATTCCCGTCCTCCGGGCAGCCGATAAGGTCGGCCGTCATTTTTTTGAAGGTCACGCCCTTAAGGTTGGTCTGCGGGGTTTCGTCGACCAGTCCCAGGTCAACGATCTTCTTCAGAGTCGCGCACCAGCCCAGGTTGCGGTAGGTGCCGCGCTTGACGGTCAGCGCCTCCTGCAGTCCGTATAATTCCTGATAGGGCATCGAGTCGCGGTTGGGATAGACTTCGAATTTTCCCAGGCCTTCGATCTCTTCCACTATGGGATCGACGAACAGGTTCTTGCCTTCGATCTCCACCATCTTGCCGTTTTCCAGAAAACGGGCTGAATTGCGCGAGGCCAGTATGACGCCGCGCGGGCTCCAGGAAAATTTATATCCGAAGGGGTTATCGTTGTTATCCGGGGCCGGCAGGCCGCCGCAATAAGAAAAGAAATGCAGTACTTTGCCGCCCTCGGCCGCGACCGCGTGGATGATCTTCATGGCCGACATGTGGTCGATGCCCGGGTCCACGCCGATCTCGTTGAGAAAGAGGAGCCCTTTTTCCCGCACCGGCTGGTCCAGCTTTTTCATGCCTTCGCTGACGTAGGAAGTGGTCACCATGTTTTTTCCGTATTCCAGACACATGCCGGCCACCTTGACGTGGTGGATCCAGGGCAGCAGGCTGATAACGATATCGTGCTCCTTGATCAATGCGGCCAGGGCTTGGTCATTTTCCACATCCACGGCCTGGGCCCGGCCGTTCTCATGACCTTTGACCAGTTTCTCGGCCTTGCTCACCGTGCGCGAAGCGACCGTGATCGACAGGTTCTTCTGCTGCAGCAGATAATTCACTCCCGGCCTGCTAACCAGGCCGGCTCCCAAGACCAGTATTTTTATCATGACATTCTCCTATTTTAAAAAATCTCTCATGTACTGGTATTCCGGGCCGAAATCGCCGCGGTGCAGGACCAGCGCTTTTTTAATGGGCAAAGGCAAATGCAGGTTTTCGTGATCGCGGCCGAAATCGGCGGCGGCGATCTCCGGAATAAAATCACGCAGCACCGCGGAAAACTCAACTGATGATTCGCGGGGGAATTCGCAGGGCAGGTTGTCCACGGCCATGACTGTCACGCCCAGGGACTGGACGCCGTCCTCAAAACGGTCGTTTTCTGCGAAATAGGTGTAATAGGCGTTGTCGGGTTTGGTGGCCTTGCGGGTGATCTCGATGGAACCGTCGATGTCGCAGCTGATGTCGCCGATGACCTGGAGGCGTAGGCTTGATTCCAGAATTGTGCGATCCTTGAG
>SPCN01000263.1 GCA_004525465.1 Chrysiogenales bacterium
TCCGTTTCGCCGACGTCGGCAACGACAAGTTTTTCGCGTCACGGTCAGCCCTGGACTACTGGCTGCCGGTGGATTTATATACCGGGGGCATCGAACATGCCCGTTCCCATTTGCTCTATGCCCGCTTCTGGACCAAGGTGCTGTTTGACGAAGGGTTGCTGGGTTTCGAAGAGCCCTTCCTGACGCTGCGCAACCAGGGTTCGCTCCTGGCCATGACCCCCGGGCGCCGACCGCGGCCGCAAGATGAGCATGGCGAGAACGATGAGAAGATAGTCGACTGGATCGTGCTCAAGCATGACGAGCGCGAACAGTATCCCGCCGACCAAATCGTCTGGCGCTGGGCGCGCATGTCCAAATCAAAGGGCAACGTCGTCACTCCGGACGATATGGCCGAACGCTACGGCGCCGATTCACTGCGCGTCTACGAGATGTTCGTGGCCCCGTTCGAGGACAACGTGCACTGGAGCGAGGAAGGGATACACGGTTCACACCGTTTTATTACCCGCGTCTGGCGCTGGCTGCAAACCGCACTGCCGCTCTACCGGAGTGCCTGGCGGAATGACCTGCCAACGGAAATGTCGCCGGCGGAGCGCGGCGTGCGCCGCAAGCTGCACCAGACAGTGCGTAAGGTGGGAGCGCAGATCGAGACCTTCCAGTTCAACACGGCCGTGGCTGCCATCATGGAACTGCTGAACGAGATATATGCCTATGCAATGCCGGAGAAGGACTCCCTGCCGGAAAACCTCAACCCGGCCATTATTTCCGAGCTGGCCGAAACCCTGATCCTGTTGATGGCCCCTTTCGCGCCTCATATGGGCGAGGAGCTCTGGCAGCAGTTGGGTGGAACCGATTCCGTCTACCGCGCGCCCTGGCCCGACTTCGATCCCGACCAGATTTTTGAGGAAACGGTCATTGTCATGATCCAGGTAAACGGCAAGATCAAGGACAAGATCAGCGTCGCCCTCGATTGCGGCGAGGAAGACGTGAAGAGGGAGGCCATGAAATGCGAAAAAATCAAGCAATTGCTCGCCGGACGCCAGATCGTGAAAATGATTTTTGTCAAAAACAAGATGCTCAGCATCGTCTGCAAATGAAACACGCGGTTTGGCTGCTGCTGGCAGTTGCCATTCTGAACCTGCAGTGCGGCTACCGCCTGTCGGGGCGGGGACGGAACCTGCCGCCGGCGGCCCGGACCATCGCCATTCCGGATTTTAAAAACCAGACCTCGCGCGAGTCTGTCGAGCAATTCATCACTTTCGCGGTCAGGGACGAGTTCATCAAAAGAAGCCGCCTGCGCCTGGCCGATTCCGACCTCACGGCCGACCTGGTTCTCGAAGGCAAGATCACCGCTTTCGACACAACCCCGATCTCCTATTCCGAAGCGGGAGCGGCCAATCTCTATGAAGTGCGCCTCAGCCTCGACGTGCGCCTGATTGATATGAAAACAAATGAATTGTTTTACCAGGGAAACAGCATGAGCTTCCGGGAAACCTATGAAACCGATTCCGCCGATTTCTTTTCCCAGGAAACGGGCTCACTGGTAAAGATCGCGGCCAAATTCGCCGCCAGCATCGTCGCATCCATCCTGGAAAACTTTTGATGTCCGAAACCACTTTCTTCGGCTTTATCAACCGCATTCAGGCTGAAAAAAAATTCCCGCCCCTGCTCCTGCTCTATGGCTTCAATGAATTTTTAGGCGAATACGTCATCGGCGAGATCAGCCGCGTGTTCGGCCAGAACCGGACCGAATTCAATTTCAGGCGCTACTATTTCGACAATGAAGAAGAGAACAGCTGGGAAGAAATAATAAGCGAAGCCAACAGTTCCAACTTTTTTATCAGCGCCCAGAAAATTCTCACCGTGGCCATCCGCGAAGAAAAAAAGATCGCCTTGAACGCGGCCGCCAAAAAAGCCATAAGCAATTACCTGCAAAAACCCAATCCGCACACAACCCTGATCGTGTTCGTCTCCCTGGACCTGAGCCGTGACGACTACAAGCAGTTGAAAAAAGACAAGATCAAGAAATTGAAGGAACATTTCGATTCGCCAAACACGGTCTGCATCGATCTGGACCGCAGCGGCGCAGCTGAAATCAAAAACTTTATCAAGCAGTACATGAAGGAAAGGAAGATCACCATCACGGTCGGGGCCATCGAAAGGATCCAGGAGATCATGGCCGATGATTTCGTCTCCATTATTCACCAGCTGCCCAAACTGGAAGCGGCCGCTGCCCCGAGCATGAACATCGACAGCGAGGATGTGGACGAGCTGATCACCGGCATCAATTCCCATTCCATCTGGGACCTGACCGAAGCCATCGAAAAGGAAGACGCCGCCGTCTACCTGGATATTTTGAAGTACCTGTTCATCAACGGCATCAAGCCGAGTTTCATCATCGGCACCCTGATCTCATATTATCACAAGATCTACACGGCCAAATTCCTGATGAAGCACGGTTTTTCCAACGCCGATATCGGCACCGTGCTGCAGCAGCCGCAGTTCATCCTGAACAAATTCATCGCCCTGGTCAGGAATTTTCCCGATTTCAAGATCCAGGAAGTGCTCAAGCTTATCTACAAGCTTGATTTCGAATCCAAGACCAGCGGCGAGGAGTCGGCGCGCATCTCCCTGCAGAATTTCATCTTCCAGGTAAAGTTCTTAAAATAACAGCCGCGGCTATTCTTTGTTGGCGTTCTGCAGTTCGTCCATGGTCATAAGGATCTCCCGCTGGTTGCGGCTGTTGGGCGGAGAGATGACCCCCTTTTCCTGCAGCTGGTCGATCAGCCGCCCGGCGCGGGCATAGCCCACGCTCATTTTTCTCTGCAGGTAGGAAGCGGACGCCTGGCCGGTGCTGATAATGGTTTCCGCGGCGTCGAAAAACAGTTCGTCCATGATCTGGTCTTCGCCTGCTTCTTCTTTTTTTACGGAATGCTTGATGATCTGGGTGTTGAACTCGGGCTTGGCCTGCTTGGACAGAAAGTTGACCACGCGCACGGTCTCGGATTCCGAAACAAAAGCCGAATGGAGGCGGATCAGGGACGCGGTCTTGGGAGGCAGGAACAGCATATCGCCGTTGCCCAGGAGTTTTTCCGCCCCGATCTGGTCGATGATGGTGCGCGAATCGTACTTGGACGGGACGGCCAAAGCGATGCGCGAGGGGAAATTATTCTTGATGCTGCCGGTGATGACGTCGATGGAAGGCCGCTGGGTGGCCAGGATCAGGTGAATGCCGATAGCCCGGGCCTTCTGGGCCAGGCGCAGAATATTGTCCTCGATCTCCCGGGCCGAGACCATCATCAGGTCGGCCAGTTCATCGATGATGATCACGATATAGGGAATGGGCTCCTTGTCATCCAGTTGCTCCAGGTCCTCATCTTCGGATTGGATGAGCATTTCCAGCTTCTTGTTGTACTGCTCGATATTGCGCACCTGCAGGGTGGCCAGTTTTTTGTAGCGGTTCTCCATTTCAAAAACCGCCCAGTCCAGGGCATTCTTGGCCAGTTTGGGATTGACCACCACCGGGGTGAGCAGGTGCGGCAGGGAGTTGTAAATGGCCAGTTCGATGCGCTTGGGGTCGATCATGATGAATTTCACGGTCTGGGGCGACGATTTATAAAGGATGCTCAGGATAAGGGAGTGAATGGCCACGCTTTTGCCGCTGCCGGTGGCGCCGGCGATCAGCAAATGAGGCATTTCCTTCAAATCGGATATGAA
>SPCN01000367.1 GCA_004525465.1 Chrysiogenales bacterium
GTCAGTTTGTCATCCTGAAAAGGAGAAAGTTAATGTTAATTGGAATTTTCTTTGGCATACTCGGAATTTTACTTGGCGGCGTCGGGGTGTTTTTATTAAAAAAGAAGATATTTGCCGGTGAATACAGAAAAGTTGAAGCCTTGAGAATCCAGCTGGAAGCTAAAAACCAGGAAGAAATGGTGCGCTCCAAAAAGCAAACCATGCTGGAACTGAAGGAAGAATTTGCCGACTGGAAAAACGAGTACAACCGCAAGCATAATGAAAACATCAACCGGCTGAACGTCATGGAAAAACGCCTGATCCAGAAAGAAGAAAATCTGGACAAGCGCTACAGCAATTTGGACAACAAGGAAAAAGAACTCAAAAAGAAAGAGCGTGAACTGGACATCCAGGAAGAGGAAACCGCCGTATTGAAAAACAAGGTGAACAAACTCTACGAGGAACAGCGGCTGAAGCTCGAGGAGATCTCTGGTTTGACCGTCCTGGAAGCCAAGGAATTGATCATCAAGCGCTACGAAGGCGAAGCCAGGCTCGAGTCAGCGCAAAAATTGAAGCAGATCGATGAGGAATTGAAAAGCAAGAGCCAGCAAATGGCCAAGGATGTGATTTCCAACGCCGTGCAGCGGATCGCCTCCGAACATGTGGTGTCTTCTTCGGTGACGGTCATCGACTTGCCCTCGGATGAAATGAAAGGCCGGATCATCGGCAGGGAGGGACGGAATATCCGGGCCTTGGAAACAGCCACCGGCGTCGATTTCATCGTCGATGACACTCCGGAAGCGATCCTGGTTTCTTCCTTCGACCCCATCCGGCGTGAGATCGCCAAGCAAACCATCGAAACTTTGATCGCCGACGGCCGTATCCATCCGGCACGCATCGAGGAGATCGTCGAACGCATCAAGGGCAATTTTGACAACTACCTGCGCCGCGAGGGCGAGCACACCGTGGTGGAGCTGGGACTGAAGGACATCAGCCCGGAGCTCTTTTTCTATCTCGGCAAACTCAAATTCCGCTCTTCATTCGGGCAGAATGTCCTCGAACATTCCAAGGACGTGGCCATGATCGCCGCCATGCTGGCGCGGGAAATTGGATCCAATGTAAACATTTGCAAGCGCGCCGGCCTCCTCCATGATGTCGGCAAATCCATCGACCGGGAAACCGAAGGCACGCACACATCGTTGTCCGTGGAATTGGCCAGGAAGTACGGCGAATCGGCTGCCGTTCAGGATGCCATTGCCTCGCATCACATGGATGTCGAGTTTAATTCTATCGAAGCCGTTTTGATTCAGGCCGCGGACAGTATTTCCGCCGCCCGTCCGGGCGCCAGAAGGGAAATCCTGGAAACCTACATCAAACGCCTTGAGAAACTGGAAGAAGTGAGCAAGTCGTTTTCCGGCGTGACCAAGGCTTACGCCCTGCAAGCCGGACGTGAAATCCGGGTCATTATCAATGCCAATGAATTGGATGACAACCATACGTTCTTGATTTGCAAGGATATCGCCAGAAAGATCCAGGACGAAATGGAATACCCCGGGCAGATCAAGGTTTCCGTCATCCGTGAAGTCAGGGCGATCGAATATGCCAAATAAGGCTGTGCGACTAATCCTGATCGGGGATGTCGTCGGTCGCGGCGGACGCAAATTCGTCCAGACCGTTTTGCCCCTGATCAAAGCCAAGTTCATTCCCGACGTGGTGATCGCCAATGGCGAAAATTCAGCCGGCGGCCTGGGTATCATCAAACGCACGGCCGATGAATTGTTTGAGGCCGGAGTCAATGTTCTGACCGGAGGCAACCATATTTGGGATAAAAAAGAAGCCTTGGAATTGCTGAAAACGGAAAAGCGCATTCTCAGGCCCCTGAATTACCATGCTTCGACTCCGGGCAACGGCTCCATGGTCTATAACACCGCTTCCGGGCATCCGGTCCTGATCGTCAGCCTGCAGGGGCGGGTGTTCATGGAGCCGTCGGTGGACAATCCCTTTACGGCCATTGATGAATTCCTGAAAAAGAACAAAGTGCCCATCGTCCTGGTTGATTTTCACGCCGAGGCCACGGCCGAAAAACAGGCCATGGGATTTTTTCTGGACGGCCGGGTCAGCGCCCTGCTGGGCACCCATACCCACGTGCCGACCGCCGACGCCCGCATCCTGGAGCACGGCACGGCCTACCAGACCGATATCGGCATGACCGGCTCGCTGGATTCGATCATCGGTATGACCCGCGAACCCATCATCAACAAGTTCTATGACGGCATTCACCGCAAATTCGAGGTAGCCAAGGACAACCCGATCCTGGACATGACCCTGGTCGACGTCGAACCAAAAACCGGCCGGGCTCTGAACATCGAGGCCCACCGCTATTTCGAAGCGACATATGGTCAACAGCTTGCCTGAAGAAAGGATCTTCAAAGTTTCTGAACTGACCCAGCTGCTCAAATTGACGTTGGAGAGCCAGTTCGCCTCCATCCAAGTGCTGGGCGAAGCTTCGGGCGTAGTCCTGGCCAGCTCAGGCCACCTGTACTTCACCTTGAAGGACAGTGCCGGGGCCATGAAAGTGGTCATGTTCCGCGGCAACCTGCTGAAAAGCACGCTGGGCAAGCTGGAAAACGGGCAGCAGATCATCGTCAGGGGAGTGCTTTCCGTTTACCCGGCCCGCGGCGA
>SPCN01000058.1 GCA_004525465.1 Chrysiogenales bacterium
CGCTGCCAGATCAGGTGCCGGGCCTGCGGGTCGAGGCCGGTGGTCGGTTCGTCGGCGATGATGATCTTCGGCTGGTTGAGCAGGGCGCGGGCAATGAGCAGGCGGCGCTTCATGCCGGTGGAGAGTTGGTCGATCTTGCTGTCGCGCTTTTTTTCGAGTTCGACGAACTTCAGCAGCTCAGCTATCCTTTTTTTGGCTTCCGCGTTGGGGATGTCGAAGAAATGAGCGAATACCAGCAAATTTTCCCTGACGGTGAGATCGTTGTCCAGGGTGATCTCCTGGGGGATGACCCCGGTGTTCTGCTTGATGGCCCGGTTGTCGATATTGGCGTCCATGCCCTGGACGGTCAGAGTTCCCGACGTCAGCGGCGACACGCAGTGGATCATGCGCACGGTCGAGGTCTTGCCGGCGCCGTTCGGTCCCAGGAAGCCGAAGCATTCCCCTTCAAGGATCTCGAAGGAGATACGGTCCACGGCCTTGAATTTGCCGTATTTTTTGCAGAGCTTCAGGGCTGTGATGATGGGTTTCATGCTTGGATTCCGAAATGACATAATAACAGATTTTGTTGGCTTGTCAAAAACGCCGCACCTGGGCGGCCAAATCATGCAGGGGCTTGACTAATCAAGCCCCTAGCCATGTGTCAAATCCCTACTCATTTTTCATGCGCCAATGGACGGATCGATGCTCCATGTCTTTCCTTTCTCTTGGTCTTGATTTTTTCTTGGCCATGGTGATAAAATGTTCATATGGACCATGATGTGGAGAGAGATATGCTGCCCATTTTTCTGCGCCAGGTTCATTTGAAAAAACTTTCCGGCCACCTTTACGTGATGGCCCGGGATTTTCATATCAGCTTGAACCTGATCAAGGGTATTCTGGTCAACGGCATGAGCACGCGTTTTGACGAAAAGCTGCCGGTCATCCTGCACCTGATGGGGCGGATCAATGAAGAGCAGTACAATTTCCTGGGCGGCCTGCACCAGTTCTCCGACGACCAGGTGGCCGAGATCCTCCTTGACCACAATTTCGCAAAAAAAAAGGATATTTATTATGCCCGCATTTACCAGTTGCGGCGCATCGCCATCTCCACTTTTTCCCTGCAGCGCGGCAAGTGGATCTTCACCGCCGGCGAACCGGATCCGCCCCTGCGCGAGACCTATGAAATCCCCCTGGCCGGCATCCTGATCGAGGGTGCCCGGACCATCGATCACATCTCGTTTTACGCCGGCAAATGGCAATCTCACGTTCCGGTTCTTTTCAAGGAGATCCCCCTGGATATAGAAATCTATTTCACTGAGCGCGAGCGGGATTTTTATGCAGCTGTTCAGCGCCAGGGCGCGCTCAGTTGCCGGGAACTCATCTCGCGGCTGAACATCCTGCCCATGGACTTCTGGCGCAGCGTGCTGGCCTTTCATTTGCTGGGCATTCTCGAGTTCGAAAAGAGAGCGGGGGCCAGTGATATTTCCCGGGATATTGTGGCCCTACTGGAGCTGAACCAGAGAATGCAGGACAGTTCCATTTCGGACCTGGAGCTGCTCGGCCTGCCGGCTGCCGCTGCCGCCGCGGCCGTCGAAAGCGCCCGGGCCGGGTTGCTGATTCGCTTCGCAGCCGAGCGCTTTGGCTCGGCCGCCGCCCCGGAGATCAAGAAGATCGCCTCCCAGGTTTGCCAGCGCCTGCAGGTGCTGGCAGCGCGGTTGGATGTCGAGCCGATCCTGCAAGCCGAAAAACCGCGCCGTGAATTTTCGACGGCGGCGAAATCGCGGCATGTTGAATCCTTGTTGACGGGCGGGGTGCCGGGCCGGAAATTTTCCCCTGCTGCGGCTCCCCGGGCAGCGGTGGTGGCTGCAAGTGCCCACGAAAGGGCGTGGGCGCTGCTTTTGCAGAGCAAGGAATCGTACGAGCGGCGGGAGTTCGACAAGGCCATCCCCAAACTCAAACAGGCCATCAAACTGGAGCCGGGCCAGGGCGATTTTTATTATTTGCTGGGCTTGTGTCAAAGTGAAGTGGAAATCATGGAAAACGATGCCGAGATCAACTTGAAAAAATCCGTCGAGCTCAAATCCTGGAGCGCCGATCCCGTCTATGCTCTGGGCATCCTCTATCGCGGCCAGGGCAAGCTGAAGCTGGCCGAACGCTGCTTCCAGCGCGTAAAGGAAATCGCCCATGATCATACCGGCGCCAGCCGGGAACTGGTCGACCTGCGCCGGCAAAAAGCGGGTGGCAAAGACAAGGTCCCTTTTTTGAAAAAAAAGATCTTTTAGCCGCCTTGCCTCGATCAGGACCGGGAGAAAGTTGGGGTCATTTTAATCATATAAAAAAAAAGTTATAATTGGCATTGTGAATCCCCTGAAACAGGATGATAGCCCCAAAATCAACAAGAGTGATCTTTTCCGGTCCCTTTCCCTGATCTTGATTGCTATTCTGTGTTTTTTTCTTGTGCCCTCGCGCCATACTGCCCAGGATGCGGAGCTATTGGTGTCTCCCGGGAAGCTAAGCCGGGTTCACGCGGAACTGTCCGGCATCAATAATTGCACCGCCTGCCACACGGAAAGAAAAAAGGTCGATCCGGCAAAATGTCTGGCTTGTCACAAAGACCTGGCCGCACGCGTCAAAGCCGGGCGGGGGCTGCATAAAAAATGGCGAGCTAACTGCCTTCCCTGTCATCCGGAACATCAGGGCCAGGATTTCAATTTAATCGAATGGGATTTGAAAAAAATCTCGCATGGCGAAACCGGTTTTCCCCTGACCGGCCTGCACAAAAAGATCACCGACTGTGCCGCCTGCCATGCCACGAAAAACACCCTGGAACGAAAAAAAAGCAAAACTTATCTCCTGAAAGGGGCGAGATGCGCGGACTGCCACGCCGATCCCCACCGCGGGCAAATGGGAACCTCATGCAGCCGCTGCCACTCCACTGCTGTCCCCTTCAAGCAGGCCTCTTTCGACCACGGGAAAACCTCATTTCCCCTGAATGGGGCTCACAAAAACCTGGCCTGCGCTGTGTGCCACACAGGTAAAAAAGGGAAAGATCGCGTCTCTTCCCGCTGCAGCGACTGCCACGCCGATCCCCACCAGCCCTCCCTGGGCAAGGACTGCCGGGGCTGCCATGGCGATAATTCCTGGAAAACCTCCCGCTTCAACCATGACCAGACCCGATTTCCCTTGCGCGGCAAACACGGCGCCCTGGCGTGCGTTCAATGCCATGAACGCGGGGCAAAAAGCAAGAAAATCCCATTCGCCAATTGTGCCGATTGCCATCGCCAGGATCCGCACCGGGGGCAGTTCGGCAAGGACTGCCAGGCCTGCCACGTGGTGGAGGGTTTTAAAAAAATGTCATTCAACCACGATAAAACCCTTTTCCCGCTGACCGGAAAGCACATCGCCGTGTCCTGCCAAAAATGCCACCTGAAAAAAAACACAGACAAGACCCCGGGCTTCAAACCATTGTCAACGGCCTGCGGCGACTGCCACGCCGATGTGCATCTTGGGCAATTTGCAGGGAATTGCCAGGCTTGCCATTCGACCCGGGGCTTCAGCGTTGCGGCGTTGTTATTCAATCACGAAACCGATTCCGTTTTTCCGCTGCAGGGAAAACACGCTGCGCTTTCCTGCCAAAAATGCCACCTGAAAACCAAGATGACCTTTCCGGCCGGCAAGGGCGAGGCGGTGCTATACAAACCGCTGGCCAGCGATTGCCGCAGCTGCCACGGCGATGTTCACCAGGGGCAGCTGGCCGGTGAATGCAGCCAATGCCACGGCTTCGAATCCTTCAAGCCGGCGCCTGGATTCGATCACGAGCGCAGCCGCTTCTCATTGCGATTGTTTCACGAAAGCGTGGACTGCCGTGCCTGCCACCCGCTCGCCAACCTGATCGTTGATGGGAAAACCGTTCAGGCGATCCGCTATAAAAACATCAGCAGGGAATGCCTTGGCTGCCATGGCGATTTCGATCACAGCCGGACCTCCTTCGTCCTGACCGGAGTACACGCCGGCTTGGATTGCCGCCGCTGTCACAACGCCAAAACCCCGAATATTAAAAAAACCGGGAAAAACAAAAAGGGTGAAACGGAATGCACCCTTTGCCACCGCTCTCCGCACCTGGGGCAGCAGAAAAACTGCCGGGAGTGCCACTCCGGCAAAAATTGGCGGGTGGAACCATGGTAGGGCAGGGCGGCCGCTCCCCAGCGGGTGAGGTTGAAAAAAACACGAATATAAAAAAATGGATATTGTTACTGATCCTGCTGGCGGGTATTCCGGGTGCAGCCCAAGAAAAAGCCGGGGCGTTCTATTGGCAGGGCGCGCTGTACCAGGACTGGATGGGTTTCAAGGGCGAAGGCGACCCCCTGTTCAGCCGCTTGAGCACCCGTTTGCGCCTAACCTTCTGGAACCGTCCCGGGAATGGTTGGACCATGTTTTTCGACGTGCGCAACCGTTTTGCCTCGGGCGAGGGGGTCGAAAACCAGCTGCTCGTGTATGACGCGCGGCTGGCCTACGATTCTCTGAAAAGCAAGATTTTTTTGTCTTTGGGATGGATGAATCTTTACGATACGGCAGGGATCGGGCAGTTGGCCGGCATCATGACCGGATACAAGTTCGGCCGCTACCTGTCCGCCGGCGCCTACGGCGGGCTGCAGACCGATATTTATGCCGTCAGGATAAACTCTCTCTACCAGAAATTCGGAATTTTTGCCCGTTATATCGGTCCCGGCGCCAGGCAATTCTCGCTCAGTTACAATCTGGTCCGCTTTGAGAGCCTGAACGAGAGGCAGTTTGTCTATTCCAGCCTGCTGCTGCCCCTGGGCCGCTTTCTTATCGTCTATGGAAACGGCGAGTACGAATTGAACGGCAATACCCATGCTGATGACCGCTTGTCGCGTCTCTTCGTCAACGCCCGGGCCAACCTGTCCCGCCATGCCGATGTCACGGCCAGCTACAGTTCAGGGCGGGGCATGGATTACCACCGGTTTCTCCTGGAGCAATCACAGGATCCGAGTTTGCAGAACAGCGAGATGGAACGCTTCTACTACAATAAAACCTACGGCCTGCGCCTCAGCCTCACCCCACTGAAAAATCTCCGTCTCCATGTCGCGCGACAGGAGAGCGAGCTGCAGGATGCCGGCATCAAAAACCATACCGCGGGTTTCGGGTTGGCTGCAGGCGATATTCTCCATTCCGGACTCTCGTTTTACGGGAATTACAACCTGAACCGGGGCGATTCCTCGGAGGCCGATACCTATTACCTTTCGCTTGCCAGGAATTTCGGGAAACTTGCCGTGAACCTCAGTTACGCCAATTTCTTCAACGGCGTGCGTTTTTCGGCCGCCGGTACCCCGCAGCTCATCCGCATTGAGCTGCCCAAGCAGCAGACTTTTTCCGGCGATCTCTTCCTGGCCGTGAACCGCACCCTTGCCGTTTCCCTGAGTTATTCCTACCTGGTCCAGGCCGGTTATTCCGATCAGCAGTTTTTCGTCCGTTTGATCGCCAGGAAATGAGTGGGTTCATGGAGTGGGAGAAAAAATGAAATCAAAGCAGCCGAAAAGAGGGTGGACGGCACGCATTTTATTGCTGGCGGTCCTGGCGCTCTGCCTTGCGGGAGTGCTGTTCTTTTTGCTTGAACCCGGCCTGGAACTGGGGGCGCAAAATAAGCGCTGGACGGCGGCATCCCACGATAGGACGAATTTCCCGCTGCTGGGCAGGCACCGCAGCGTGCCCTGCGGCGATTGTCACCTGAACGGCGTGATCGCCGGCACGCCCAGCGCCTGCGAGGCCTGCCACTGGGATCGCCGCCGTGATGACCGCTACCAATTGCTGCTGGGGGATCATTGCGCCGACTGCCATACCCCGTTCGATTGGAAAAAGCTGAAGCCCAATTCCTGGGAGCACGGTCGGGTGAGCGGATTTCCGTTGGCCGGCGTGCACAAGACCATGGACTGCGCCGCTTGCCATCCAGGCAACGTTTTCAAAGGACAGGCCCAGGACTGCTATTCCTGTCACCGCCGGCAGTATGAGCAAGCCCCCAATCACGTCAGCGGCGGCTATGCCACCGATTGCCGGCAGTGCCATTTCAGCATGATATCATGGACAGGCGGGCAAACGGACCATTCGCTCTTCCCTCTGCTGGGCCGCCATGCGGCCGCTGCCTGCGCCGACTGCCACAAAAACAACGTCTACGCCGGGACAGCGCAGGATTGCGCGAGCTGTCACCTGGAAGACTACAATGCCACCCTGAGCCCGAACCACAAGCAGGCGGGATTTTCCACCGATTGCGTTTCCTGCCACGGCACCTCTGCCCAGACCTGGAACAATGCCGCCGTCAATCATGATCTGTACTGGCAGCTGCAGGGGGCGCACCGGACCCTGGAGTGCAACCAGTGCCACGCGTCGGGATATGACCTGCCGCGCGATTGCTACAGTTGCCACAAAACCGACTACGACAACACCAGGGATCCCAACCACCGCCAGGCCGGCTATTCCACAGCTTGCGAGAACTGTCATCTTGCTTCCCATACCTCATGGAACCAGGCGGTTTTTACCCACAAATTCCCCATCAACTCGGGGCGCCACTCCGGCCTTGCTTGTACGGATTGCCACCGCACCTCCAGCTACCTGGTATTTTCCTGCATCGATTGCCATGAGCACAGCAAGAGTGAAATGGATGACAAACATGACGATGTGAGCGGTTATTCCTATAACAGCCAGGCTTGTTACGCCTGCCATCCCAACGGCTCGGCCGGGGGCGGCAGCGGTGCCCGGGTCAGGCGCTGAGGCGAATCTCGTTTTCTCGGGCGCCGCGGCGCTTAGACCTCTTTTTCGATGATTTCGATTCCCATGCTTTCCAGCAGCTGAAAAGGCAATTCGCCGCCGACCATAATAAAAACCGCGTCATTTTTTTTCCGGTGCGCCTCACCGTTGGCGTGGAAGGCGATGAAATCGGCACCGATCTCGAGCGGCTGGCAATTGAAGTGAATACGGATCCCGCCTGCTGCACCCGCCTGGGTGATCCGTTCCAGGTTCCTGGTTTTAGCCTTGGGGAATCCGTGGCCGCGGACCAGCATGGTGACCTGACAGCCGTTGCGCTGCAGGGCCAGGGCCGCTTCGATGGCCGAATCTCCGGCTCCGATCACCGTGACCGTGTTGCCGGAAAACTCGTCCGCCTCCAGCAGGTTGTAAAACACATTGGGGCCGTCTTCGCCGCTGATGCCGAGCTTTCTGGGCACGCCGCGGCTGCCAAGCGCCAGAATGACCTTGTCGCAGGCAAACTGCTTCCCGGAGATGGTCACCAGGAAATGGCCGTCTTTATTTTCGATCTTTTCCAGCCGGGCAGCGGTGGTGATGCAGGCCCGGGACTTGATTAAAATACCCTCCCAAGCCTCCAGAAGTTTTTCCCGGCTTGCATCTCCGACCCAGAGCGGACCGACGATCGGCATTTCCACCGGTTCGGCCATCAGAATCTTTTTTTTGGGGAAATTGCGAATGGTGTTGGCCGTGAGGTCCTTTTCGAAGCAAAGCACGGGCAGCCCGAATTTCCGGCAGCTCAGCGTGGCCGATAATCCGGCCGGTCCGGCGCCGATAACCATGACCGTGGGCAGCGCGGGCGGAAACACTCCCCTCATGATGTGGTTGACTGCGGCCCGGCCCTGGTTGATGGCTTCCTTGATCAGGCCGGCGCCGGTCAGGGAACCGACGATATATATCCCCTTGATGTTGCTTTGATAGTTCTCGTCGGTGCGCGGGACGCGAACCTTCAGTTTTTTGCCGTATTCGACCAGCTTCAATGCCCCGGTCAGGCAGTTCCGCTCGCAATCGCCGTGGCACCTGCAGGCCAGGGGATTCACCAGGGTCGATTTGCCAGCGATGACGGCCAGTACGCCTTTCTCCCGGCAGCTCTGCACGCAAGCACCGCAGCCGATGCAGGCGGAGCGGTTGATGGCCGGATACACTTTTTTGCCCTCAGGGTGCAGGCTGCTGATTTTTTCTATGTCGGCCTGGGTCAATGAGGACACGGGAATGATGCGGTTGACCAGTTGGCGGGCTTGCCGTTTCTTTCTGAACTCCTTGATGATGAAGGGAATGACGATCACCACAGTTAAAAATGCGGCGATGACCCAGAGCAGGAAATGGTAACTTTTTAAAATTTCCAAGTATACCCCAAGCGTATGGCGACGCAGACGTGAATGAGCAAGACCAGGAACATTATGATAACGAAGGGTTGGTGGACCAGGTGCCAGTAGTGGAGGATCTTCAATGTCTCCTGCAGGAGCTTCGCCTTGTGCTGGATCATGTGGCGCTTCACCACCAGGGCAATGAGCTTTTTCCGCTGCCGGCGTTCCAAGTCTGAAGAATTCCCGAGCATTCGTTTCAACTGCCGGCGCAGCTGTATGGGTTCGAATATCAAGTGCAGGTGTTCCAGCCGCGATCGGGGAGCAGTTTCGTTTTCGATGTCTGCCAAGCGCCGCCAGAACGGGTGGGTGGCCGGAAACAGTTTGCGCATTTCGAAAGTCAATCCGATCTCCTCGGCTTCCATCTCTATGCGGTTCAGCTCCATCCCGGACAGGGAACGGGGGATGAGCGTGAAAATGTATTTGCCGACCAGGCCGCTGAGCACCACCAGCACCATGGACCAGAAGGCGATCGAAACAATGCCGGAAAATTTAAATACGCTGTGGAACAGTACCAGCACCGGGCCGGCGCTGCCGAGAAAAATATGGGCGCTCAGCCAGACGTTGAGGCTTCCCCATTTGCGGGCGAAACGGAAGCGCTTGCGCAGGGAATACAAAAGCAGCAGCAGCATGAAGAGCGTGCCGATGATGCCGAACAGGTGCCCGGCCGAGCCGCTTTGACGCAGCAAGGAATTCATCGGATGACGAGCTTTTTGAAAAGCCGGAGCGGCATAATAGTCGCGTCCGTAATACAGAAGTGCGGCGCAAAAAATGAAAAGCAAGGCATACCAAAACCTGAAAAAATTCTTCCAGTTCATGAGCGAACCGACTGGATCATAGGCGGGAGGACGACAATGGCATCTGGGGCCGCTACAGTTCCCGGGCGGCGAAGGTGTCGCCCCGGCTGATGTCGCCGGTCTTGAAACCCAGGGTGAACCAGCGCAGCCGCTGCGCGGATGTACCGTGGGTGAAGGCATCGGGTACGACATATCCCTGCTCGCGCTTCATGATGCGATCGTCGCCCACGGCGGCGGCGGCGTTCATCCCTTCCTCGATATCCCCCGTTTCCAGGATGTTTTTCAGGCGCTGGGCGTGGTGAGCCCATATCCCGGCCAGGAAGTCGGCCTGCAGTTCCAGCCGCACCAGGTAGCGGTTGTAATCCTGGCGGCTCAGGCTGTGCTGCTTTTCCTGCATCTGCTCCATGACGCCGAGCAGGTTCTGCACGTGGTGGCCGACCTCGTGGGCAATGACGTAGGCCCAGGCGAAATCGCCGCGCGCGCCCAGGCGCCGCTGCATCTCCTGAAAAAAATTCAGGTCGATATAGACTTTTTCATCGCCGGGGCAGTAAAAAGGACCGGTGGCCGACTGGGCGAAACCGCAGGCCGAATCGGTGGCGCCGCTGAACAGGACCAGCTTGGGTTCGCGGTATTCCCCTTCATTTTGCCGGAAAATACCGTTCCAGACATCCTCGGTATCGGCCAGGACCACGGCCACGAAGTCGCCCATTTCCTTTTCCTCGGCCGTCAGGGCCCGCGTCTGCTCCTGGCCCGAGGCCGGTGCTGTCTGCAGGTTTTGCATGACCTCTTCGGGATTGCCGCCCAAAAGCAGGACGATGATGGTCACGGCCAGGACGCCCAGGCCGCCGCCCAACGCCACCTTGCGGCCGCTTGAACCGCGGCGGTCTTCAATGTTTTGGCTTTGCCTTCTTCCTTTCCAGAGCAT
Source organism: Chrysiogenales bacterium (assembly GCA_004525465.1). Lineage (GTDB taxonomy): Bacteria > Acidobacteriota > Aminicenantia > UBA2199 > UBA2199 > UBA2199. The sequence goes on from SPCN01000058.1 coordinate 9,882, forward strand.
GTGCTGACTCCTATTATTCTTTTTTTGTTATGATGTGACAGTTGCCGGTTCAAGTCAAGGGTGCCTGGGGAATTTGCAAAAAGCCAATTTTTCGGATTTTAAGTTGATTTTATTTTTATTCGTGCTAATATTGATTATACAGTGTAATTTATGACTCGGGGAGGGAATGTGAATAAGTTAAAATGGATGGTATTTTTAATGCTTGTGTTTTTGTTGTCGTGCTCCCAGGTTTCCAATGAGAATGCCCAGGCCCAATCGGGAAGACTTGCCATTTATCTGACCGATCTGCCCGCCGGGGTGGAAAAAGTATTGGTCACCATCAGTGCCATCGATGTGCACAAGACCGGGGGAGCTTCTTTTACCGTGTTTTCCGGGGAACGTGAATACGACCTGCTCGAATTGCAGAAGAATCCCGAATTGCTTTTTGATACCAGCCTCGAAGAAGGGAAATACACGCAGATCCGCATGCAGGTCACCGCAGGACAGATCCAGATTTCAGGTGTGCTTTATCCCCTGATCATCCCCAGTTCCCAAGTGAAGATCAACCGCAACTTTTCGGTTTTAAGCGGGGGTACCACCCGCATTCTCCTGGATTTCGACGCCGAAAAATCCCTGCAGGTGAGCGGCAATCCCAAGAACAACAAATACATCTTGCGTCCGGTTATCCTGGTAAAAAATATCAGTTATTGAATTTTTATTGCTACGGCGGAGCGCCCTAGCCTTTGATCAGCCGTGTTCCGGCCAGGGTGCTTAATAAAGAGACCGCCCCTCCCAATACTGCTCCCCAGGCCAGGTCGACCACTGTCACCAGCAAAGGCCAGTTCTTGAGTGTGGCCAGGTTGGTCAGGTCGTAGGTGGCGTAGGCGATGAGCCCGAAGAGCGCCCCCTGCCACAGTGCCTGCAGCGCGCCGCCGCGACCCAGCGCCGGAACGATGACGAACAGCAGCAGGCCGGCGATGAACAGCAGGTAAAACAATATGGCTGCCATCCAGTTGACCTTGGGACTCAGCATCTCCCCGAGCTGGCGCCGGTAGAAGTTCTTGGCCACCAGCCCCAGCCAGACCATGTCGATGAGAAAAAAGATGAC